>NZ_JAHHPS010000353.1:0-13546 GCF_024606275.1 Endozoicomonas sp. SESOKO4
CATGGAACGGGACCATTGACGAAAAATTAGGTTCTTCCAAAATGATTAAGGGTGAGGGCTTCACCGTGGATCGTGACATCAACGGTGCCAGAAATATCTTTCTTAAGTGTTTGACAAGGTAGCTTGAACCTTAGCCATAACAGCGAGTGTTGCGCTCGTTGCGGATTTAATCAAGAGCAGATCTCTGAATTACTGCTATTCTCAACCCTTCAGTTTTGCACAGGCATTCCATTTCGGTCTGCCGCAACAATAAAAACAAAAGTACAGAAAGAAGGGAGTGTTTATGCTGCGGTTAGCTGTTGTTCAAACCCGCGCCAAAACCGGGCTGGATGCACCTGCCGTATCGGTTGAAGTTCATTTGTCGGCAGGTCTGCCAGCCCTGAATATGGTGGGTCTGCCGGAAGCCGCTGTTCGCGAGAGCAAAGACAGGGTAAGGAGCGCAATCCTCAACAGTGGTTTTGAGTTTCCTGTTTCCCGTATTACTGTCAATCTGGCACCTGCGGACCTTCCTAAAGAAGGCGGTCGTTTTGATCTGCCCATCGCCCTGGGCATCCTTGCGGCATCAGGTCAACTCAAGCCTGAGTCGCTGGCAGGTTATGAGTTTCTTGGTGAACTGGCCCTGTCTGGCGAACTGAGACCGATCACAGGCTCACTGCCAGCATCTATAGCCTGCAGTCAATCGTCTCACACACTGATGCTTCCCCAGCTGAATGCACAGGCGGCAGCCCTTTGCCCTGATGCAAAAGTGTTGGGTGCAGACAACCTGCTCAGAGTCTACGCTCATCTCACCGGTAATGAACATCTGTCAGAAGCCACCTGCAACAGGAATGAATGTCCTGTTGATTACCCCGACCTGCTGGATGTAAAAGGCCAGCAACAGGCTAAACGAGGGTTAATGACAGCAGCCGCTGGTGCTCATCATCTGATTTTCTACGGTCCTCCGGGTACTGGTAAAACCATGCTGGCCAGTCGCTTGCCGGGGATTCTTCCCGAGATGAATGATCATGAGGCTCTGGAAGTAGCCGCCATACATACTTTGTCTTCCTACAACCAGCCGCCGTCATGGAAACAGCGCCCCTTTCGCAACCCCCACCATACGGCCTCTGCCGTCGCTCTGGTGGGTGGCGGCAGCCAACCCCGACCGGGAGAGATTTCCTTTGCACACAACGGTGTCCTGTTTCTGGATGAACTGCCGGAATTTCAAAAAGTGGCCCTGGAAGTGCTGAGAGAACCCCTGGAAACAAGGGAAGTGGTTATTTCCCGCGCCAAAGGTCAGGCCAGTTTCCCGGCAGGCTTTCAGTTAATTGCCGCCATGAACCCCTGCCCCTGTGGATACCTTGGAGACCCACAGAAAGCCTGCCAATGTTCTGCTGAGCAAGTCAGACGCTATAAACGAAAACTGTCAGGCCCATTACTGGATCGCATAGACTTGCAAATAGAGGTCTCCAGTCAGAAAACGGAGCGACTTTTTGAAAGCCGGTCCGAAGATGAAAACCTCTCAACTGAAAAAATCCGTCAGCAGGTGATTGAGGCAAGATCTATCCAGCAATGCAGGCAGGGGAAACCCAACGCACGGCTGTCTGCCAGTGAGATGAATGAATACTGTTCGCTGAATAAAAAAGAACAGAATTTCATGACCCGACTTTGTGACAAATTGGGTTACTCGGCCAGAGCCGTACACCGAATATTGAGAGTGGCCAGAACTCTGGCCGATATCGATAAGGAAAAAGATATTCAACAAAAACATCTTGCTGAAGCAGTGCATTACAGAAAGCTGGATCGTGAGTCAGGTTAGCCTCCCGGTTTTAGAGCAGGTCCATCATCTTCAAGAAACTTGATGGTGTCGAGCTATGTAAAAAGTGGCCCTGAAGGTCAGTACGGCCTGATTTTCCAGGTCGTACTGCTTCAGCATTTTACCCTCTGGTTCAGAGAACTTGTTGACACCTCAGCGACATCAATGCCCCTGCCAGTACATGCTTTCTGAAACCGCTTTAATTAATTGACTGATGTCTTCTGGATAGACTTCCCCGATGTTGCCGATTCTAAAACAGTCGGCATCAGACACTTTACCGGGATAAATGACAAAACCTTTCCCTTTCAGCTGCTCATAAAAGCGGAGGAATTCATAATCGGGATGCTCTGGAGAGTAAAAAGAAGTAATAAACGGAGAGTGTAGCTTATTGTCTAACAGGCATCTGAAGCCCAGTTCATTCATACCCTGGACGAGCAAACGCTGATTGGTGGAGTAACGCTTGTGACGGGCAGCAATCCCGCCCTCTTCATTCAGCTCAGCCAGAGCTTGATGAAAAGCCCTCACGGTGTGAGTGGGAGAAGTAAAGCGCCACTTGCCATGATTTTTTTCCATGCACTGCCACTGATCATAGAGATCCAGAGACAGGGAGCGGGCCAGCCCTTTGCATTGGGATAAAAGAGTGCGACGGGCTATGACAAAGCCAAAACCGGGAACACCCTGAATACACTTGTTGGCAGAGCTGATCAGAAAATCAATGCCCAGCCCGGCAAGATCAATCGGGACACCGCCAAAACTGCTCATGGCATCCACAATCAGAATGCATTCATGTTTCTTCACCACAGGTGCTATGACTTCAATAGGATTCAACATGCCTGTTGTGGTTTCACAATGAACAATGGCGACATGGGTGATGGCTTTATCTTCAAACAGTATCTGTTCGATTTTTTCAGGTGTCGGAGGACTGATCTCGCCACAATTCAGAACGCTATGAGGAATCTTGAGATACTCGGCAATCTCGGCGATGCGGGCACCGTAAGCCCCGTTATTAATAACCAGTAGCTTGCCTTCATCAGAGATCACTGACCCGATCGTTGCTTCTACCGAAGCAGTGCCACTGCCCTGCATGAGGACGGCAGTATAATCCTCAGTACCCGAGGCCAGCTTTATCAGTTGACTGCGGATCTCTTCCACCACGCCAAGGTTGTAATCATCATCCCAGGTGCACCAGTCTCGCAGCATCGCTTCACGAACACTGGCCGAGGTAGAGAGAGGCCCGGGAGTCAGCAGAAGATAGGGGTTTTCCAGACTCTTTTCTTTCACAGTTGACACTTCTTTTGTAGGCATGGCTTTCATGAGACACCTGTAGAAACATAAACTTCAATCTTCTGGTATATACCAATTTGCATAAAATCATGACGGGGTCACTTTTTTCTGTAAATAGCCAATGGACATTCTTCACAAAAACTTCACATTCCAGTCTGAAAACCCCGGATAAAGAAGACCCAGACCTCAGTGAAACGAATATTTAATTGTCATAACAGCGATCATTTAATTGTCATAAATACGGCTTAGTATGGTATATACCAGTTGAGAATCCATTGACCCTGAGAGAACAGTATTTATGGGACAGGGAAAAAATCAGTATCAAATCATCCGTACAGCCCTGCATGAGCAGATTGAAAGTGGTGTATTGAAACCTGGAAGCAAGCTGCCCTCGGAGCGTCTGCTGAGTGAAAAATTCAGCACCACCCGCATTACTCTCAGAGAGTCATTGTCATCACTTGAAGCCGACGGACTGGTCTATCGCGAAGATCGCAGAGGCTGGTTTGTTTCACCAGAAAGAGTGACCTACGACCCCACAGTGAATGCTAACTTTCACACCATCGTCACACATCAGGGCAGAGTGCCTGGTACCCGGATGCTCCATGCCGATTTGGTGCCAGCCCCCACCAGAGTTCAGAAGCTGCTTCAGATTCCAGCTCTGACCCCGGTGTATCGACTGCAACGCCTTCGTTCAGTGGATGGGCGGAATGTCCTGTATGTAGAAAATTACATGAACCCTGCCTACTTCCCGGATCTGCTTCAGCACGACCTGTCCCGATCACTGTCTGATGTCTATCAGGAACATTACAACCGACGGTATGCCCGTGTCAGCTTCAGGTTGTATCCTGTCGGTCTGAATGCCGAGGCTTCTTCTCATCTCAAGGTCACCACTGGCAGTTCTGGCTTACTGGTTGAGCGCACAAACTACGATCAGTCGGATCTATTGATTGACTGTGACTTCGAGTATTGGCGACAGGATGCCGTGGTTATTGCAGCCAACACCACTATAAACCCTATGGCTTGAGAGCTACAAATACCAGCTGGTGTCCACGGCACGAGCAATTTATTAATGAGCGTTCATAAACTTTTAATTTCCAGATCTAACCACTGAAAAGAGGTCACAATGAGCAAAATTCAACTCGCCGTTTTTGATATGGCCGGTACTACAGTCAATGAAGACAACGTCGTTTACAAAACGGTTCATAAGAGTCTTGTCGACGCTGGCTACGACTTCACCCTGGATGAAGTTCTTGAGCACGGCGCAGGCAAAGAGAAACATCAGGCCATCAAAGATACCCTGTCGTCCAAAGGCTTCGACCACTCGGACTCGGAAAAAATCTTCCAGTCCTTTAAAAAACAACTGACACAAGCTTATGCGGAACTGGCAGTGACCTCATTCGACGGCGTGCCCGAGCTTTTGAAGGAGCTGCGGGCAAGAGACATCAGGGTTGCACTTAATACCGGCTATAGCCATCAGGTAGCAACAGGCCTGCTGAAAAAGATGAACTGGATGCCCGGAGTCGAATTCGATGCTCTGATTACAGCGGATGATGTTACAAACGGCAGACCTGCACCCGACATGATTGAACTGGCCATGGAGAAAACCGGCGTTCACGACAGTTCACAAGTGCTTAAAGCGGGAGATTCTGCCATTGACATTGAGGAAGGAAAAAACGCCCACTGTGGTATCACCGTTGGTGTGACCACCGGAGCCCAGAGCCGGGAGCAACTGACTGCAGCCGCCCCAACGCTAGTGCTCGATAGCTTAACCGAGATTCTCAAGCACATTTAAACGCTCGTCACCCACCTGCTATCCCCGGCTGGGTGACTCCATAGTCTCGCCCCTCCTATTAAAAATGTCACAGAGACGAAAAAGATCTGTAATATTTTAGTCACCTCCTTCTCGTAGAATTCTGTCATCCCTTCTGGTATTGACCAGAATAAAATGATTGTCTGACTGGAGAGACCCATGAAAAAGCATCTGACAGCCCTGACCCTTGCAGTCACTTCGATTTTCAGCGCCTCATCTTTTGCCGCATCTCCTGTGGAGTTGACGGTTTATACTGCTTTTGAGACTGACCTTCTGAATCGCTACAAAAAAGCCTTTGAGCAGGAAAACCCGGATGTCAGCATCAAATGGGTACGGGACTCTACCGGCATCATGACGGCTAAACTGCTGGCAGAAAAAAATAACAGCAGGGCAGACGTCGTATGGGGTCTGGCCGGTTCCAGCATGGCACTGCTGAAGGATGCAGGCGTGCTGGACACATACACGCCTAAAGGTCTGGATGAAATCAAGGCACAGCTGGTTGATCCTGAAGCCGCCAAAGCCTGGTTTGGCAATCAGGCTTACTTCAACGTGATTTGCTACAACGAAGCAGTAGCCAAAGCCAAAAATCTGCCCAAACCTCAATCCTGGCAAGACCTGCTTGATCCGGTCTATCAGGGTCAGATTGCCATGCCTAATCCGGCCTCTTCCGGTACTGGCTATATGCAGGTTTCCGCCTGGCTACAAAGCATGGGCCAAGACAAGGGCTGGGCCTATATGGATAAGCTCAACAACAACATGGCCCAATACACTCACTCAGGCTCCAAGCCCTGCGTTCAGGCTGCCATGGGTGAAGTGGCTATTGGTATTTCCATGGCCGTTCGTGGCGCCCAACTGAAAAGTCAGGGCGCACCACTGGACCTGATTCTTCCCAAAGGCGGCATTGGCTGGGATGTGGAGTCAGTTGGTTTGGTGGCAGGCACCGACCAGGCTGCAGCTGCGAAAAAACTGATCGACTGGTCTCTCAGCCAGCAGGCCAATGAACAATATGTTGAGGCTTACCCCGTTGTGGGCCACAAAGACGTCAGTAAAAAAGTGCCCAACTATCCAGATGTTGAAAGCGCCATGGTGGATATGGACTTTGGTGAAATGGCCAGTGAGCGTGAGACTGTGCTCGCTGAGTGGTCCAAGCGTTTCGACCATATGTCTGAACCCAAATCTTGATGTCTCACCGGCAATAATGCAGAAAGCGCCGTTTATTCCCCAATGGGAATAAGCGGCTTTTCAGGTTTAGAGCTTTAGGAAGTTAACGCTATGCAACCCTTTCTCACCATCGAAAGCCTGGGGAAAAGCTTTGGCGATTTCACCGCCCTCAAAGAAATTTCCCTGTCCGTAAACAAAGGTGAATTCATCTGTTTTCTCGGCCCTTCTGGCTGCGGAAAGACGACACTACTGAGAATGATTGCCGGACTGGAAGCCTGTCACCAGGGAGAGATCTGGCAGGATGGCACCCGCATAACATCACTTCCACCTGAACAAAGAGACTTTGGCATTGTCTTTCAATCCTATGCCCTGTTCCCCAACCTGAGTGTCGCAGAGAATATTGGTTTCGGTTTGAAAAACCAGGGTCAATCCAAACGAGAAGTCGAAAAGCGTGTTAACGAATGGCTAGACATTATCGGTCTGCCGGATTCCGGCCCCAAATTTCCTTCTCAGCTATCTGGCGGCCAACAACAGCGTGTAGCACTGGCCAGAGCTCTGGCACTCTCCCCGGGACTGTTACTGCTTGATGAGCCTCTCTCTGCCCTGGATGCCAAAGTCAGAATCAGATTGCGGGAAACAATCTGTAAGCTGCAAAGAAAACTGGGCATTACCACCATCATGGTGACTCATGACCAGGAAGAAGCCATGGCCATGGCTGATCGCATTGTGGTGATGAATCACGGACACATTGAACAGACAGGCACGCCTGAAGATATTTATAAACACCCGGCTTCTCGCTTCGTTGCTGAATTTGTCGGTGCCATGAACTTTCTGGAAGGTGATACCAACAGCAACAACCAGATCCAGCTGGCCAATCAAACGCTCTCTTTGCCAGTGGCTGAATCAACAGCGAGAAAAGTCATTCTTGGAATACGTCCGGAAGACCTGAGCTTCAGTGAAGGCCAGTCTGCACTGCCAGTCAGTGTCGAAAATCTGGAGTTTCAGGGTTCCTTCGTTCGTGCAGAATGCAGTCCTGTGGGCTGGGGCACTGAGCGGCTGATTAAAGTCGATGTACCTATCCACCAGCTGGCCGCTCTGGAGCTTGAACCGGGAAGCCTGAACCAATTGTCCCTGAGTGAAAAACATATCCATGTCTTCCCCGCAGTATGATGAGTCCGCTTTGACTATGAGTATCTCTACACACACCCCGGCGGACGCAGACTCTCCAGCACTGAGCCGGAAATCTCTGCTGCCAGCCATCGGCAAGGATCAATGGGTTCTTGGATTGGTCATCGCAGCGGTTGTTCTATATCTGATCATTACACTGTTACTGCCACTTCTGTCGATGCTGGCAAGAAGTGTTCAGGACAGCGATGGGGCTTTTATTGGTCTGAATTACTTTGCTGAGTATCTTGGCAACCCGGCTCTCAGCCAGTCCATTGGCAATACGCTGAAAGCGGGTGCCATTGTTACGACAATAGTTGTTAGCTTGTCATTCCTGTTTGCCTACGGACTGACACGGACGCAGATGCCTCTCAAACCACTTTTCAAGGTATTGGGCATGTTACCCATACTGGCGCCCTCCCTGCTGCCTGCCATTAGTATGATTTATCTGTTTGGCAATCAGGGGGTAGCTGTAGACCTGCTATTCGGTCATTCTATTTACGGCCTGCCCGGTATTGTTATGGGTCTGGCTTTCTGGACCTTTCCCCATGCCCTGTTGATTCTTACGACCGCGCTTTCGACCTCCGACGCCAGACTCTATGAAGCAGCACGTTCCATGGGGACTTCTCCGTTCAGAACCTTCACAACGATCACTCTTCCAGCGGCCAAATTTGGTTTGATCAGCACAGTCACTGTCGTTTTCACTCTGGTCGTCACCGACTTTGGTGTCCCGAAAGTGATTGGCGGCCAATATAACGTACTGGCCACCGATATCTACAAACAGGTCGCCGGTCAGCAGAACTTTGCCATGGGTGCCGTCATCAGTGTGCTTTTGCTGATACCGGCGCTATTAGCGTTTGTCATTGATCACAGAGTTCAGAAAAAACAGAAAGAATTGTTTGGCGCTCGTTCTGTCAATTTTGAGCCTGAGCGAAACCCTGTGAAGGATGGCCTTTTTTTCCTGCTTTGCAGCCTGATCTCTCTGGCCATTCTGGCCGTGGTGGGCATGGCGATTTATGGCTCACTGGTCACTTTCTGGCCCTGGAACATGGCGCTGTCCTGGAACAATTATCACTTTGAAAAGTTCAGTGCCAATGGCTGGGAGCCCTACCTCAACTCTCTGGAAATGGCGTTCTACACGGCTATTGCCGGAACCCTGATTATTTTCATTACGGCTTACAATGTGGAAAAAAGTAAGTTGCCACCCATTCTGAAACACTTTATCCACATTATGGCCATGTTACCGATGGCAGTACCCGGTATGGTGCTGGGTCTGGGTTATATTTTCTTCTTTAACCAAGCCGGTAATCCATTGGGAATACTCTACGGAACCATGGCGATTCTGGTCATCAATACCACAGCCCACTACTTCACCGTGGGGCACCTGACGGCATTGACCGCCCTGAAGAAGTTACCCGCTGAGATCGAACAGGTAGCCGCATCGCTCAAAATTCCTCAGTACAAAGCCTTCCTTAAAGTATCCCTGCCGGTCTGCACACCTGCTCTGCTGGATATAGCGATCTACCTTTTCGTCAATGCCCTGACCACCACATCGGCTGTCGTTTTCCTATATTCCACCGATACGATGTTGGCTTCCGTTTCTGTAATGAATATGGAAGATGCCGGACAAACAGGCCCGGCCGCAGCCATGGCCGTTTTGATTTTGGCGACCGCAGCCTGCGTTAAAATAGGTCATATGACTTTGGGTAAGCTGCTATTGAACAGAACCCAGAAATGGAAACGCTCCTGAAGCAATGTCAAGTAAGCTTAAGCCCCTTCAAGTCCGGCCAGATTTCTGGTCGGCTATTTATCCCGGAACATTCATCAAGCCGCTTTGGTTACTCCAAAACCGGTGATTCAGTTTGCAACGCTTCCTGCATCATACCTATATCCTCAGCAACATCATTATCAGGTTCGGAAAAAAAAGCGATATGAAACACAGCCTCACCTTCCTGAACAAGAGGAATGTTCTGTTTACCAATAATGATGCCTGCCTGTGCGGCTTTGACCAGAGCAATGATTTCACCAAACGGGCTTCCAATAGTAGCTAACGGGGTTCCTTTATCAACTTGATCGCCCAGTTTTTTAAGTGAGTTGAAAATACCGCTGGCATTAGCTCTGACCCATGAACTTTTGTTAGCTATATAAGGTGTGAAGGATTTTACCTTGCGCCTCAATCTGACCATCCCCAGCTTAGCCAGAACATTGATAACGCCGTTAACTCCCGCACGTATACTGACTTCATCAAACCTTAAGGCTTCTCCAGCTTCATATAGCAGTATACGTGTATTATGCTCTTCAGCTGACTGCCGAAGGGACTGGTCGCGAATATTGGCATTCAATAAAACGGGTACCCCGAACGCTTTTGCCAGGCTCAGAGTTTCTGTGTCCATTAAATTGGCACGAATCTGAGGCAGATTTGAGCGATGTATAGCCCCTGTGTGAAGGTCTATACCGCATTCACAAAGGCTGACTATTTCTGTCAGGAACATGTGCGCTAACCGGCTCGCCAGTGAGCCTTTCGGGGAACCGGGAAAGCTTCTGTTTAAGTCTCGACGATCCGGGAGATACCGGCTTTGATAAAGCACCCCATAAACATTAACCATGGGCACAAGAATTAACGTACCCGCAGTCACTTTAAATGTCTTCAAATTGATGAGCCGGCGAATAATCTCAATACCGTTCAGCTCATCGCCGTGAATGGCTGCGGACACAAAGACCTTTGGACCAGGTTTTCTAGTGTGTATGACATGTACAGGCACCGAAAAATCCGTATCGGTATATAGCTTTGCAACCTCCAGACGAACTTGCCTGGTCTGCCCGGCCTTAATCACACAACCACCAATACTGATATCTGGTACTAACATCGTTGCTACCTTTAGCCTTTTCCACGAGTTCGGGTTGATTTCGTTGTTTTGCTTTCAATAAATTCGTAGATCATGCCAGCAACATTTTTTCCAGTTGCTTTTTCAATACCTTCCAAACCCGGAGAGGAGTTAACTTCCATAACCACTGGGCCATTGTCAGATTGTAAAAGGTCGACACCGCAGACGTTCAGTCCCATGACTTTTGCGGCATTAGCTGCAGTTGCTCTCTCCTCTTTTGACAAACGGACGAGTGTGGCTGTTCCGCCGCGATGCAGGTTTGAGCGAAACTCTCCATCTGCTGCTTGTCGCTTTATAGCTGCTACAACTTTGCTACCAATCACAAAACAACGGAGATCTGCACCGCCTGCTTCTTTAATAAACTCCTGTACTAATATATTCGCTTTTAACCCCATAAAAGCTTCAATGATTGCTTCTGCCTCTCTCTGAGTAGATGCCAGAACTACACCGATACCATGAGTACCCTCCAGTAATTTTACTACGACTGGTGCTCCGCCTACGTTCTTGATGAGATCCTTTACATTTTCGGGCTTACTGGCAAAACCTGTTCTTGGTAATCCAATATCTTTTCGTGACAACAGTTGTAAAGAACGTAATTTATCGCGTGAGCGGGTAATGGCAACAGATTCATTCACACAGAAAGTGCCCATCATTTCAAACTGCCTGACGATGGCCGTGCCATAAAATGTAATGGAAGCTCCAATTCTTGGTATGACAGCATCGTAGTAAGGAAGCGACTCACCGCCACAACGAACAGTGGGGCGACTGCGTGTTACATCCATATAGCAATGGAGTGTGTCAATAACATCAACTTCATGACCTCGTTCTTCACCCGCTTCTTTCAGGCGACGAGTTGAGTACAATTTGGGGTTACGAGACAGTACTGCAATTTTCATATTGACTCCAGTCCACTTCAAGAGAGAAGCCCGAAGGAATAAGAACCCTTAATCTAGTCCAAATATGCATGAGCACTTACGTATGGTTTTTACCTTAATCGCTGAGTGTTTCAAAGATGCCGGACAAACAGGCCGGGGCAGCAGCCATGACCGTTTTGATTCTGGCAACAGTGCTGCATCAAGACAGGTTCTATGACTTTGGGTAATCTGAGACTGAGCAGAACCCGGAAATAAAAATACTCCTGAAGCACACTTAAACCCTCCAAATCCGGTCGGATTTCTGGCCGACCATTCAGACACCTACGGAGTCATAGTATACGCAGACTTGGACAGCTGAAAACTTCATGTCTATAAATGACGCAGGTTTTTTGAAAATTGTATTTGAGAGCATTAATGACCATTAAGCTTTTGTGGGTAACTTTCTTCATTTTAATTTCAAATATATGTCTTGCCGGCATTGAGCAAGATCTTGAAGAAATCAAGAAAAATATGAAAATAGCTTATGAAAAAATAGAAGAGACTAAACATAAGTTAAAAAGGCCAAACCTTGTAGTGTCTGACCCTATAGCAGCTTCAGGAGGCTTTGAGTTCAGAATGTGTGGTTTCTCAAGAAATGCTCCGGAAGCAAGAGACGCTTTGCTTACAGCTCTAACCCATTTAACAGAAGTTTTGAGCCAAATAAAATTTTTTGCAGAAAGCTATCCTGAGCTTGAACAAGCTGAAACACTATTAAATCTTCATTCCGCTGCGCAGCATCCACTAGAACATGCTTTATCAGTGAGTCATGTGCTAATTGGATTACCTTACGCTCCTGAAATAACGAATCAGCTTCAGGAAGTTGAAAATTTAGCAGAAAAAATCAACTCGGAACTGAGCAGAATTTAGCTTCAGAGGCTCTGTGGGGGACAATTTCGAGACAAAGCTTGATATGAAAGGGTGAATCAGCCTTTCACCACCCCTGTCAGGAATACATAGACTCGTAAAAAATGCCCATCTCGCCGTTGGGTTCTGGCGGGAATTTTTTCTGGTCTGGAAATAAACGACTCTGCTTTTTCAGTTCCTGCCTGATTCTGTGCCGGATAGCAGCATAGACCATCAGACGTTGATGTACCTGAATGTCTGTTTATTTCTTTGACAACAGATTTCAGGTAAATATCAACCGGGGTGGTGAAAGGCAGATAAAGGCTCTGCCTTAAACCGCAATCACTCCACCGTCACAGACTTGGCCAGGTTACGAGGCTGATCAACATCCGTTCCCTTGATAATGGCCACGTAGTAGGACAACAGTTGCAGAGGGATGGTGTAGAGAATGGGGGCGACGACTTCCGGCGCTGTTTCTACAGGTAATACCTTAATGCCGTCGCCGGCCACCAGACGGGCGTATCGGTCTGCAAAGACAAACAGCTGTCCGCCTCTGGCGCGAACTTCTTCCATATTGGATTTCAGCTTTTCTAAAAGATCGTTGTTGGGTGCCACCACAATCACGGGCATATCGCTATCAATCAGAGCCAATGGACCGTGTTTCAATTCACCTGCCGCGTAGGCTTCGGCGTGAATGTAGGAGATTTCCTTCAGCTTTAGCGCACCTTCCATGGCAATTGGGTATTGGGTACCGCGACCTAAGAAAAGGCTATGATGCTTGTCAGCAAAATCTTCAGCGACTGCTTCAATCTCATTGCTCATTTCCAGCGTACTGCTGATGATATGGGGCAGCTCTCTCAGGGCTTTTACTACTTCGGATTCCTGCTCTTCGGTCATTCCGGTGTGGCGACCAATGGCTGTTACCAGCATCAACAACGCAGTCAGTTGAGTCGTGAAGGCTTTGGTTGACGCGACACCGATCTCGGCTCCAGCCCGGGTCATCAAAGCAATATCAGACTCTCTAACCATGGAAGATCCCGGAACATTACAAATGCTCAGGGAAGCCATGTAACCCATTTCTTTAGCCAGCTTCAGAGCTGCCAGAGTGTCTGCTGTTTCGCCTGACTGGGAAATAGTGACGAACAGGCAGTCCTCAGGCACAAAGAATTTGCGATAGCGAAACTCTGAGGCAATTTCTATACGACACGGGATTCCGGCCAGCTCCTCAAACCAGTAGCGGGCCACCATACCGGCATGATAACTGGTCCCACAGGCAACAATCTGGATGGCTTTGGTTTTATTGAGAAGCTCGATACCGTTTTTACCCAGAATATCCAGGTTCAGCTTTGTCTCACCCAAACGGCCTTCCAGCGTGTTGGCAATGGCATCGGGTTGTTCATGAATTTCTTTGAGCATGAAGTGACGGTATGGCCCCTTGTCTCCGGCATCGTGCTCAACGTCACTTTCTCTGGCGGCACGGGTCACACTTTTACCATCGACATCAAAGACAGACACCGTTGTCCGGGTCACTTCAGCCACATCACCTTCTTCCATGAACATGAACCGACGGGTCACCGGAAACAGCGCCAACTGATCGGAGGCAATGAAGTTTTCACCCAGTCCCAGACCTATGACCAGTGGACTGCCAGAACGCGCAACCACCAGCCGCTCGGGATCTTTGCGATCCATAACG
>NZ_JAHHPS010000354.1:0-11853 GCF_024606275.1 Endozoicomonas sp. SESOKO4
GCGCGCCTGCTTTGGGAGCAGGATGTCGGGAGTTCGAATCTCTCTACCCCGACCATTTTCACTGCTTTTTTCTGTCTATAGTTTTATGTAACAACCAACAAACTACACACAGAAGAAATCCCATGGCGATTTTAGAACTGGTTCCGGAATCCAACCCTGCATTAAGAACTCCCACCACTCCTGTTACTGACTTTGGTTCGGATTTTCAGAAAATCGTGGATGACCTGTACGAAACTATGTATGCCGTCAATGGTGCCGGACTGGCTGCTACCCAGGTGGGTTTGGGAATGAGAGTGGCAGTGATTGATGTCTCATCTGATAAAAGTCAGCCCCTGGTCATTGCAAACCCGGAGATTATTGAGAAGTCAGGTGAACAGAAAATGGAGATGGGCTGTCTGTCACTGCCGGGTTGCTGGGCCGCGGTTAAGCGGGCTGGCTGGGTAAAAGTCAGGGCTCAGGATCGTTATGGTCAATTTTTCGAGATTGAGGGTGAGGGTATCCTTGCAGAAGCTTTTCAGCACGAAATTGATCATCTGGATGGTGTGTTGTTTATTGATAAACTCTCGGCTCTGAAGCAAAAAATGGTGCGTCAGAGAGCACGCAAGGCGCTAAAGCGGCATGAAAGGGGGAATAAATAAGGTTTCAGGCAGTCTTGATTCAGAAATTATCTGACTCCTATGGGTAGCTAAATAAATAGCTTAAAAGATGTAAAATAGAAATGTATTCAAAGTGAAAGGAACCTTGTTTATTTCAGAGTTTTTTTATGAGTAAAATAAAGTCAGCTTCCTGGCAGCAGAATGAAATGATTTAGTCTACTTTTGATAAGGTCATATTTATTGGATTGAGGTTGTTGTTTTGCTCATTAAAAAAATAAAGAATTTTCTTCGAACGGGACGTCGTTCTTTATTCATAGTTTTTATTGTTTCTATTCCCTGGGCTGCTGCTGAAGGATCAAACAGTCTGGTTATTCAAGCACTCGCAATTAATGCTTATCTTGATTATCTCTATAATCTTGGACAGGGTAATCTTGAAGGGGAAAGTACTTCTTCAAGACCTTTTACTATTGGTCTGGATGGACCTTCCGGAGCCGGTAAATCCACCTTTCTTGATGAATTTACTCAAGAACTTCGAGCTGCTGCTGCAAATTATCATCAATTACAGCCGGATCTGGCAGGCAGGGCCTGTAATCTTGAAACGCTGGGGATTGATACCTTTTTACACTCCCGCGCAGACAGACGTGAAATGTTCAGTCATCTGGGCGATGGTGCATCCGGTAACAACGATGGTAAAGAGTATCGCGCGGACTTGAGAGACAGATGTCTGGCAGCAATAGCCCGGGGTGATTCTTTTCGGTATACCCCTTATTGTCGTCATCTGGAGGGTCGGTTGGGCCCGGAAGAAACCCGGAAGATCACCTGCGATATTCTTATTATCGAAGGCACTCATGTTAATGATCCGGGGGCTCGGGCTTCCATTGATCATGCCTTGTTTCTTAATAGTGATGATAATTTAATTAGCTGGAATATGTGGAAGCGAAATTATCTTCTGGGCAATCGGACTCAACAAGAATTGTTTGCCATTTTGCAGGTTTTGTTTGAACAGTTTAAAACCTGGAGGGAAAGAAATGCCGACCTTTCAGATGTTCATTTTTATTGGCATGCAATTAACGAAGTCCCGGAGCTGACGGAAGAGACGGTTGATTCAGTGCTGCCAGAACTGGTTCGACAGTTGCAACTTCATCATTTTAATTCGGGTTTTGCCCTCGCTCGCCTTTTTCAACAGAACCCATTGAGTTCGGAAGTATTTAGTGCTCGTATGCGTCATCACTTTCAACCTTTGATGTCTGGAAGAAGTCTGGTGGCGATGGAGCATGAAAGGTTTCTTTCAAACATTAAGACGTTGTTGGAACCATTGGGGTTAACTCTTTATCAGGTCGAACATGGTAACGAGTGTTTATTTGTTTCACTGGAGTCTGTCCTGCGACCGTATTACTTGAATCGTGACAGAGTCATTGCCCTGTTAAGACAATTATGGAATGCCTGGAAGAATAACAGACTAACTGATGCCCAGAGAAGACTGCTAGGCTGGGTTGCCGGAGATATTGAGGCCGAAGCTGATTTTCTGTCACAAGGTAATTTGGGTGGGCTTCCTACGATTTTGATGACATGGGCAGCCCTGATGGGATCGAGTCATCCACCCGACAAGCCCTTGTATCTTATGATCCGTTTAGGAAGTGTGATTAAGCTTTGGAGCATTAACCTGGATGGCAGCATTAGTGAATTAGCTGCTCTTCCGGAAGGTGAGCCGGTATTGATCTACGATGGTGTCAATCGCTGGATGTTTGCTACGCCCGGACAGGGTGTGCCGGGTGATATGGCTGGGGTGGTTCCGGTGGTTCATCCGAATGCTGGCGTTCACAATGGCGGAGGCAGTGACGATGATTCAGGTTTCTATTCTTCTTCCAGTTCCAGTTCATCTTCGTCGCTGTCATCACTCTTGAGCTCAGCGGTCGGTCCTGTTCGCCAGGTTGATGACATGGTGATCGGGGGTAATCTAACTGAACCTCTGGAGACGGATTCCAATGAGGTTATTTTCCCAGGATTGATAATGCATTCTCAGTAGTAGCCCGCGCGATCTCTTTTACAGAGCTGGAACGTAATTGTGCGAGATGCTTCAGAACAACAGGTAATCGGGCGGGAGTGTTCCTCTGGCCCTGATAGCCTGACATCGGCATATCCGGCGCATCGGTTTCCAGGACTATACTACTCAGAGGCAACGAGGTGGCCAGCTGACGTGTTTTTCTGGCCCTCTCGTACGTGATTGTGCCGCCAAACCCCAGCTTGAATCCCAGTTCTATATATTGTCGGGCTTGTTGTTCACTGCCAGAAAAGGCATGTACGATGCCACCTCTCTCCAGTTTGATTTGTCTGATTTGTTTGAGGATCTCATCGTGTGCTTTTCGGCAGTGCAGAATGACGGGCAGTTTAAAACGGTCGGCAAGTTCCAGTTGTCGGACAAAATAGAAGTGCTGTTCGTCACGGTTTGAGTCAGTCAGCGAGTAGTCCAGACCTATCTCACCCACTGCACAAACGGTTTCGGAATGACGCGTCAGGAATACTTTCAGTTCATCAAGGTGATGAGGTTTATGGCTTTTCAGAAAATAAGGGTGTAATCCAAGTGCGGCATAAAGTCGCACAGAATCTGGCACCGAATGAGCTTGTTTCAGCACTCTGGGCCAGTAACGGGCTTCCGTTGCTGGTATGCAGATTGAGTGGACACCTGAGAGCCAGCATTGTTCAAGGGTTTTATTACGATCCTGATCAAACTCAGGAAAGTCCAGATGGCAGTGGCTGTCGAACAATTCCGGCATGGGGGTCATAATGATCACATATTTGGTCACAGAGCGTCAGTCTGTTATGTTACCCCGATGAAAATAAAGCAGTACACAGGGCTGGGTGTTTTGGTGGTGCTGATTGCAGCATTGGTTTTTTTACCCCGCTACTTCAAGCTGGAATCTGAAACAGGGCTGACCCGACAGAGCTATCAGAAGAAATGTCTGGTGTCTGAAGGATGTCGACTGACGACAGGAGACAGTCAGATTGAGCTGAATATCAGGCCATCCAGCCTGCCAAAGCTGGAACCCCTTGATGTTGAAGTTCGTCTGAAAGGTCTGTCTGCAGACAGGATTACCATGGAGTTTATTGGTCGGGACATGTCAATGGGATTAGCTCCTTTTCCACTCTACAAGCAGCCCTCTTTTTTTGGGTCTACGGTCTACAGTGGTGTGGGCAATCTGACGTTTTGCACGGTTGATAAGGAAATGGTCTGGTTGGCCAAACTGGTGATTGAGTCAGGTTCCGAAGTGACAACGGTTGTTTTTGAACTGGAGAGTTAAAGTATGAAGCCTTTGGCAGCTATTTTCGCAATTGTTTTCCCCGCCATGACATCTATGGCCCTTAAGGCAGCAGATGTTGAGATAAAGGATCAGTACGCAAGAGCGGTACCGGCTGTTTCCAAAAACTCTGCGGCGTTTCTGACTATTACCAATAAGGGTAAACAAGATATCAAGCTGGTCTCTGCTGACAGTGCCAGTGCGGCTCGTGTGGAGCTGCATGGCCACAAGCATGAAGGGAATATGATGAAAATGTTCGAGCTGGAAGATATTGATATTCCGGCAGGCAAGACAGAATCTCTGAAAAGCGGTGGCAATCATATCATGCTGATGGGGTTGAAGAGACCAATGGAAGCCGGTGGTGAGGTTGATATCACCCTGCACTTCTCTGACGGAGATGCTGTAGATGTCAAAGTGCCGGTAAAAGATCTTCGTCAGCAAACTAAAGATGCGGCCCATGACAGTGCCATGAAACATGGTGAGATGAATCACGGCTCAATGGATCACGGCAGCATGGATCACTGAAGCTGGTGCAATTCTGGCGATGCAGATAAGTTGATCCTGCTACTCCGCTTTTTCGACACCTTCTAAAAGCCAAGTGGCAGGATACAGGGGAGGTTAGTGCTCACGGGTCGTTCGGTAGGTGATATCCGGGTAGCGTTCCTCTGCCAGTGAGAGATTAACACGGGTGGGTGCCAGATAAGTCAGGTATCCACCCCCATCAATAGCCAGGTTGTCGCCACACTTCCGCTTAAACTCCTCCAGCTTGCGCTCGTCTGCGCAATCCACCCAGCGGGCAGTATTGACGTTGACCGGTTCGTACATGGCTTCCACTTTATATTCATCCTTGAGACGACGCATAACGACATCAAACTGGAGTACACCTACCGCACCCAGGATCAGGTCGTTATTGTTCAGAGGCATGAAAAGCTGGGTTGCGCCTTCTTCTGAAAGCTGTTGCAAGCCTTTCTGAAGCTGTTTGAGCTTCAGAGGATCTCTCAGGCGAACGCGTTTGAAAAGCTCGGGGGCAAAGTGTGGAATTCCGGTAAAGCGGATCTCTTCACCCTGACTGAAAGTATCGCCAATCTGGATGGTACCGTGGTTATGCAGGCCGATAATGTCACCAGAGATGGCTTCTTCCACATGGGAGCGATCACCGGCCAGGAAGGTCACAGCGTCGGCAATTTTTACATCTTTGCCGATCCGTACATGCTTCATTTTCATATTACGGGTGTATTTGCCAGAGCAGATGCGCAGGAAGGCGATGCGGTCACGGTGTTTAGGGTCCATATTGGCCTGGATCTTGAAGACAAAGCCGGAGAATTTGGCTTCGTCCGGTTCCACGGTTCGTTGGTCTGTTTCTCGGATCAGGGGGGCTGGAGCCCACTTGGCAAAGTCATCCAACATTTCACGGACACCAAAGTTGGCCAGGGCAGTGCCAAAGAAAACAGGCGTCATCTTGCCGGCATGATAGGCTTCCAGATCAAACTCGTGGCTGCCGCCACGTACCAGTTCCACTTCATCCACAAAGTCTTCGTGAATATCACCCAGCAGCTCTTTAGCTTCTTCAGACTCAAGTCCCTTGATACGAATGTCGTCGGGTATTGTGTGTCCCTGACCCGGTGTGAAGAGGTGAATGGTGTCGGTGTAAAGGTTATAAACCCCTTTGAAGTTTTTGCCCATGCTGATCGGCCAAGTGATGGGAGCGCACTGGATTTTCAGGATGCTTTCCACTTCGTCCAACACTTCAATCTGGTCCCGGACTTCACGGTCCATCTTGTTGACGAAAGTGAAGATAGGGGTGTCTCTCAGACGACAGACTTCCATCAGTTTAATAGTACGGTCCTCGACACCCTTGGCGCCGTCAATCACCATCAGACAGCTATCCACAGCCGTCAGGGTGCGGTAGGTGTCTTCTGAGAAGTCTTCGTGTCCGGGAGTGTCTAGCAGGTTGACAGTGCAACCTTTATAAGGGAACTGCATGACCGAGGTAGTGATCGAGATCCCCCGCTCCTGCTCCATTTTCATCCAGTCAGAAGTGGCCATGCGACCGGTTTTGCGGCCTTTTACAGTACCTGCCATCTGGATAGCACCACCCAGAAGCAGGAGCTTTTCCGTGATGGTGGTTTTACCAGCGTCCGGGTGACTGATGATCGCAAAGGTTCGACGCTTTGCCACTTCGGGGGATAATCCACTCATTGATGTTTTGCCTGATTTCAGAGCTTGAAAAAATGGCGACATTATATCCGCTCTGTTGCGCAAAGCCAGACTCATCATGAAAGATTGAAATCAGGTGTTGTGCCTGATAACGCAGGACTTTTGGCTAAACCGGCCGATAACAGTTGCGAGGAGATTGGTGATAGGGAAGTGAGTGCTTTGAATCCATCGCAACGGACTTTGCAATGTTTGCAACCCCTGCTGGACAGAGGGCAGCATGAATCCACTGACATTTCTGTCAGAGGCAAGTGGCGTGGTCGGGAGGCCGAGCTGCTGCCGCTACCTGTCAGAGAACTGAGGGAAGGTGAAAAACTCAGTGCCAGTGAAGGGACTACGGCATTTGTATCCAAGTACGGCAGTTTTGTGGAAAATCAGCTTCACAATGATCTCAAAAGCAAGCCGCTGAACCAAAGAACCATTAAAAAGCTGGAAACACGTGCCACAGACCTGTTAAGAGATGTCAGAAAGCTGAATTGTAGCAGTATAGAGCTCTGGCTGGATTCCGATATGGTGGAAAAAGCGTTTGAGACTGCGACACCTTTTAAGTGGCGATCTCTTCCTTCACACGAGCAGGAGCATCTTAAGGAAGTCGTTCAGTTTCAGCTCTCTGGTCATACCGATTATCTGAGCCAATCAAAGGCTCTTGAACTTGCGGTAAAAGCAGTCGGTCATCATGAATCCATCTTCTCAACCACTATTCCCGAAACGGCCCGCTTTCTCAACAGCAAAGCAGAGGGGGGGCATACTCTTTTTCCCGGTCAGCTCAGGCTCTGGGCCGAAGAGCACTTTGATAGGGACAAAGTCCCGGGAACTCCGATAGAAGGTGATGATCTCTATATCAGTCAATACGAGATGAAGCTGATAGGTAATGCCGAGTATTACACCAACCGTGTTTCAGGTCTTCTCTCCGGTTCTCCATTGGAGCGTCTGCAGAACATCAGCTATGCCCAACAGGCTGAAGAAGCCAGAGAGCTTGCCAGGCAGCTTATCAAGACGCTGGACGCACTGGAGCGTCATTCACAAAATTTGCCTGCCCAATTGCAGCAGGCCCTTATCCATGATCTGGTGGGGCAGCTCGATGGTGTGTTGGATTTTATCGATCAGCTGGAGGTCAGTGATCAGGAGAATCCACTGGGGCCGCAGCAGTGGAAAAAGTTTAAATGTCTGGAGATGGTTTCTGCTATTAATGTTCTCAAGCGTGAAATTGAGCATGAAAGTGCACTCATCAACAACTCAGGTAAGGAAGGTCTGTTCAGCAGAAAGAAAACCAAAAAGCTGGCAGAGTTGAAGGCATTGCACCAGACGTGGAGTGACCATTTTAACCGTATTCAGGAAGGAACAGACAATGATCTTCCTCCAGCCAGAGCGAAGCTAACAGGAAGAGCTTCCCACGCTGACGCTCTGCCCGTGGTTGATGCAGAGGCTTATACAGCCTGTATATTGAAGCGGCTTGGAGAGGTGGGTCTGGATAATGCCAGGAAGAAACTGAAAGAATCACGCAGTCTGGTGCTCTCAACAGTTCAATGGGAAAAAATCACTACCCATCTGGATGTGAGGATTGAGGGGCGAACCCGGCATTATGAGAGTCAGCTGACCCCTGCTTCGCAAATGAAATGGGGAGAAGGTGCAAAAGATATCTTTGAACATTCTTATCAGGGTATGGGCAGGCCTTCGACTGAAACCAGTGAACGCTTTCATGCCGTCAATATGGCGCAATCTGAGCTGTCGACTGCAGAAAAGGGGAACAAGAAAGTTCTGTTCAAAGGGTTGCGTTCCGGAACCCTCTGTGCCTATGGGATAAAAGAAAAAGAGCCCCGACTTGCCGCAGCCAGAAACCGGGCCAGGGAGTTGGTGACGGCCGCTGTAAAACAGTTTCTGGATGATAATCCCGACTATTTGACATCGGGGCAGCCTGTTCCTTTGAAAATGCTCTCCACGTCTATGCTCAGTGCCGACAAACTGAGGCACTATCTGCATATTCATGATGATGAACTGAAGATGCAGAGAGAGCAGGTCGCCGCCCTCAAGGAAATTCAGAAAGAACTTAACGAGGGTAAGCCATTGGTCATTTCTGATGCCGACGGCGAAAAACATCAACTCAGAGTCAATATGAAGCTGGCCAACACCAATTATGGTGTCAATTCACTTTCATTGGGTGGTTTGAAGTCCGTTGTCCGTCCCTGGGGTGAGGCCAGGCGGGTCAATAATGAGGGCCTTATTGAACTGATGGGCTCTGTTGAGCAGTTTGATCCCGTAGGAGGTTGGGTAGGCGACTATCTGGCTGGCTCTGCCCCGGAGCAATCCAAGCAGGTTGTCCGTATGCTGGTTGAACAAATAAGGGATCTTCATGTTTCAGGCGACTATCGAACAGAAGGCGAAGATGCTTATAAGATGGTTGAGCGAATCCAGTTGCTGGCATTCAAGATAGGCGCGGTGGGTCATATCAATTGTAAAAGTGGTAAGGACCGAACCGGAGAAGCCGACGCCTCGATCAAGCGCTTTGCTGCCGAGGTGGAGGCCAGAGGCTATGTCCCTGATCCTCGCAAACCCGTTAGCCGGGAAGATCGCAACCTCAGTCAGGCTTTCCAGTTTGGTTCAGGTAATCTTGAATTGCAGCAAATGAATATCAACTTGCCCGGGTTCAAGACTCAGTTGAACAAAAAGCGTCTGGGTGAATTTGCTCATCAGCTTGCTCATAAAGCCCGGTTTAGAGTGAAATAGTCACCGAAGCTCTTGCGGGCTTTAAATCTGCCCACCTTTTTTTTCCGGTGCTCTACGGCGTGAGAATCTCCAACTGCCAAGCCAGGTTTCAATCACTTATGGGATCAAGCTGCACCTCAGAACCCATCAGTTTGATAGACCCTTCATTTTATTCATCTATCAGATTTTGATCTACGATTTCTATCGTCCGGATCGAAGGGGCAAAAATGCTCTCGTTAGAGTAGTCCGAATATTGCCAGGAAGACATTAAAATTAATTATCTGACCTGAATCCACCGTCACAGGATGTCGGGAGCAGTTTATGTCTTTTTTGAGTGAAGCAACGATGGCAGGATCACAGACTGGAAGGACAGGCTTTATCAGCAATGCAGCAAAGATTTCACGTAATGAGAAAATAACAGCAAAATGTTTGAAACCTTTTCATGAAATCACTGTCCAATTTGTCATTATGGTCAGAAATACTGGAAAACAACTGAGGAACCACTTAGCAAGAATTGATTAATCGGCTTATCTCAGCGTCTGTGTCTAACTGACCACTCATGCACAAATTGGAGATTACTATGATAAATGATTTTTCCTTGGCAAAGACTGATGCGAGATGGCATTCATCCCAAAATCATGGAGAGCAAACCACTTCTTCAGTGTTGCCCCTTGTGAACGTCGATTCATCGGCCTTAACACCTGGACCACAAAGTACCGGACTGCAAAGACGCTCCAGAATTGTTGCAATTGAACAGTCATGCATTCGATGCCTGCTACCCAAACCTTTTCGGTTGCATTTAGACCTTAGAGAAAATGAACGCCAGCTTGATAGCTATCGGAATAGCTTTCAAACTTATGCCGATAAGGATGAGCCTTTGGAAGCTTATCAGCGCAACAAATTGGCGTTGAGAACATTGGAGTCTAATATAGATGATAATCTTAAGTGGCCCATACGCAGTCACGATAACAGAAGATACGTCAGGCTACAGAAGAAACTTGATGAACAAATACAGAGCATAGATACGCTTTTGGAAGATAACCTGAAGCGTGCCACCCAATCATTTTCCAGTATCCACCCCCTACTAAACCTCGTCTACTCAGAACTATCTGAGTTCATTGCATTTCCCGATACGCTCTGTTCGTTGAAAGACTCATTAAAGACGTTATTTGACGAGGACCAGGCTCAACACCCTGACTCCGGTAATGCCGAGACTCTCCAGTTGATATACAGGGTTTCTTGTTTGGTCGATCAAAAGATAGAGCAAGAGCAAAAAAGATTGAATCATCTTCGCATTAATCTGCAGACGTGGGGGCAAGATAGAATACTAAGTAACTTAGAGTTTCTTAAAAATTTGAATGCAACACTGAATGACATGGCCGTCGGTAATTTGTGTCGTCACCTTGATTCACTCGACACTATGGAGTCGTTAATAGAATTTGTTGAAAATCATGAAGGATATATAAGAACCCTGTCAGATTTAAGTCATAATTTTCTTATTCAGCGTATGATAAAAACAATAGAGGATTTACCTGAAGAGCTATCCACTGAATCACTGTTTTTACTTGATAAGAAGATGAATGCTATCCGTGAAGACAGTAAAAAAATAATTCTCAAAAAGGCATCTTCTTTACTAATCAACGAGGTCGACTCATTAGCTGCCGGGATAAAGGCTTTTATCAGAGTAAGTCTTGCCGGACTGGGCGGACTGCGCAAAGATGAAGTTGCCGACAGATTATTCTATAAAATGTGCACATTTATTAAAGACTTTGATGATGCACTCCATACATTTAATAAAGTTACTGCCTTAAATTCACATTTCTCAGAACATTTTGATATCTTATATAAAAAAGTGGTATCCCAGGCAGCCAGATTTGAGCACTTTTACCAGCTCACCAAACATACCGCTTTTGATAAAGACAAGAGCACCTTTTGCCTAAAAGCTTTAGCAATAAATCCAGATCATATTGACCTCAGGAAACTTCATAAAAAAATTATTGAACAGAAAATCCATCAGCAGTTTTATAAAGCCGTAGACGCATCAAGAGAAGTTTTTATTAAAAACAGTCAGTCACGGGTTAAAAAGATTATTGACTCACAAAAAGCTAATTATCAACATCAAATTAGCACTCTAATTAGAGAACCAAGTATTCGCATTCGTTATAATGAAAAAATTGAAAAAGCTTTCGAGGAATTTTCTAAAGCTGATCTTGGTTTTCGTTACATTCTAAATCGTTATGATACAGAAAGAGTAGAAAAACCTTTAAAAAAGGCTATTACGCTTTCCTTGGAGGCTATGATAATAGCGCCCACAGACGAAATGAGAGAAAGCGCTGAAAAACTAATCGACAAGTTTTTTAATGAAACACATATGAACCCAAATACTTACCAAAGACATATACCGAGACCAAATATAATAAATACAATGATTAAAAAGATCAAAGCTAATCCAACCACAGAAAACAGATGTCAGAAGATAAAAGAAATGGCCATCGGTAATCTTAAGCGCAAGCTTGACGCTCAGGTCTTAATTAAATCCCATGAATTCGATAAAATTGTGAGCCAGAAAAAGCAAGAATTAGACAACTCATTGTCGTTGCACCATCAGAAGCTTGGCAGTTATTACTATAGCTTGGCTCAAATGAATCCTGCTGCCTGGTTTTTTCCAATAGATGGATTTTGGATGCCGTATGTGTACACTGCCCTGTTAAACCCTGAATATCCCGTCAATATGGGTAGCAGTTATTCATTTGATACCGGTGATGTGCGCGGAGATCTTTCTCCGTCTACTGTCACAGGAAATTTATCCACACCCGCTTCCGGCTTTTTAGATGATATTAATGTCGGGAATATTACAGACCAGCCACTTGATATAAGCTCTGGCTTGCATATTGCCGAGGTGGCTTCTGGATGCTCCGATGCTGTAACCGAAAACTTATCCTTGGACAGCACAAATGGCTCTTCTGGAATAAACCTGTCTATTTCAGATTCAGTCTTTGGGGACGTCCTCGATGTAGGCAGTCTGGATTTAAGCGGTCTCGGTG
>NZ_JAHHPS010000355.1:0-2446 GCF_024606275.1 Endozoicomonas sp. SESOKO4
GCCACCTTCAGCGACGATGGCTGCCATGTGGTAACCATCACTGGCAATAAAACGGCGAAAATCTTTAGTCATCAGACCGATGGTTCATGGGAAGAAAAAGACACCATTTGCCATAACAATATTGTTTTATCGGCCAACTTTAGCCCCAATAGTCATCGTGTTGTGACTGCCAGTTGGGATTTCATGGTGAAAATCTATGGCAAGGAAGCCGATGGATCATGGAAACAAAAAACCATCATTCCTCACAAGGTTGCCGTTGACTCAGCCATCTTTAGCCCAGACGACCAGCACCTTGTGACAGTCAGTAAAAATGGCACGGTAATAATCTATGGCCAGAAAACCAATGACTCATGGGAAAAAGAAGCCATCTTTCAACATAAGGAACATGTCAACTCAGCGAATTTCAGCCCAGATGGCCGCCATCTGGTGACTGCCTGCGACGACGGAACAGCAAAAATCATCGGTCTGACACCCAATGGCTCATGGTTAGAAAAAGCCAGTATTTCCCACAGGATCTGGGTCTTATCAGCCACCTTTAGCGCCGATGGCAGCCATGTGCTCACCGCCAGTGCTGACGGCGTGGTAAAAATCACTGAACTACGGGGGAATAATTGATTGCTGTGATTGCCTGACGCCATTTTGAGTGCGCCGAAAGACAGAAACTCTGTTAGTTTTCCTTAACAACATGTTACGAACTTTCATTCTAAAACTGACTCCAACTTTGTGGTATCGACATTGACTGTCCTTATTGATCGAAGATAAATACCCACTCCGGAGAATTCAGGAATGTATGGAATAGAGACTAACAACAGCATCGCAAAACCAAACTCGCCAGCCATCACGCAAGCTGAATTGGAGCGTGCATTGTCCTGTGTCAGTGCGGGTAGATCCGTCGCGGTTGCCGAAAAGAAGAAAAAAGACAGACCTTCATTTAAGTATTTTCCTATTTTATCCAGTTCCGTGATTTTCAGACGTTTGCGACTGCGGGATATTGTCAGTTTAAAACGGGTATGTACCCGCCTTCGCAATGGTATTCATCAGGATAATGCTCTGGCAAAAGCGTGGTATCGCCGGTTTCCTTCACCACAGCAGTATCAACTAAGGACATCCATCGATACAAAAAATCATGATCAACTCAGTGATTGGCTCAAGTCGTTCACAAACGATCAGGCGTTAGTGGACTCATTCACAGATCGCAAAACGGACAGGGTTCATATGCCAGCCCTGTTATTTTTCACCAAGGCCAAGCTGATGTCTGAATGTAAAACATTTGAATTAGTTACAACAACTATTGACGAAAATGACTACGTAACCTCAGCCAGCCTCAGTGTCGATGGCCGCCATCTGGTCACTTCCAGTGACGATAGCACGGCAAAAATCTACCTTAAAACGGCCGCTGGATCATGGGAATTAATAGAGACCATTCACCATACCGGAAGGGTCAATTCAGCCAACTTCAGTCCCGATGGCAGCCATCTGGTGACTGCCAGTAACGATGGCACTGCGATAATCTACGGCCACAAGGCCGAAGGGGCCTGGGAACCAGTAGGCAGTATTTCCCATAATAACCGGGTCGAATCAGCCACCTTCAGCGCCGATAGCCGCCATGTGGTGACCGCCAGCAACGATCGAACGGTAAAAATCTATGTGCTCAAGGACGATGGATCATGGGAAAGTAGAACCACTATCCCCCAACAAGGTTATATCAGTTTTGCCACCTTCACCCCCGATGCTCGCAATATAGTGACCAACAGTGAATATGGTACGGCGGAAATCTTTGGCTTCAAGGACGACGGATCATGGTTTGATATAGCCAGCATCGAGCATACTAACTGGGTAAGATCAGCGACTTTCAGCCCCGATGGCCGTCATGTGGTGACTGCCAGTATGGATAAAACGGCGAAAATCTATGTCCAAAAGGCCGATGGTTCATGGGAACCAAAAGACATCATTCGCCATAGCGGCTATGTTAACTCAGCCAACTTTAGCCCCGATGGCAGCTATGTAGTGACGGCCAGCGACGATGGCACGGTAAGAATCTGTCGCCAGAAAGCCAATGGATCTTGGGAACGAGAAGAAGCAGACATTGCACATAAAGGCGGAGTCTTCTCAGCCACTTTCAGTCCTGATGGCCGCCATTTGGTGACTGCCAGCACAGACGGAACAGCGAAAATCATTGGCCTGGGGGCCGGTGGGAAATGGTCAGAAAAAGCCAGCATTTCCCATAATGGCTGGGTCAGATCGGCCAAGTTCAGCGCCGATAGTCGCTATGTGATAACCACCTGCAACGGCCATTCGGTCCACATCACTGAACTGCGAAGCAATAATTCGTTGCTTGCTGTCACTGAGTAATGCCATTTTGAGTACGCTAAAAGACAGAAGTTCTGTTTATTGCCCTTAACAACATTTTTTGAACTTTCATTCAAAAACCGACTCTAACTCTGCG
>NZ_JAHHPS010000356.1:0-1614 GCF_024606275.1 Endozoicomonas sp. SESOKO4
TTCACCGGTGTGCTCATTCACCATAGGCATCGGGTCTTGCCGACACATTACACACCAGCGAGAGCCGAAGGGCTGTTGAACAAAACACTTCGAAATACAGTCCAGATCGAAGTGCTTGCCACAACATTGGCTTTTGACGATCACAAGTGCTTCATCACGGCCATGGAAGTGAACCAGACAAATAGGACAGGGGTCGGACTCCAATGCTACGTCAGTGTCCATGGGGACAGCGTGGCGAGCAATGCCATCGATGAGTAGTACATCTGTGTCAGTCATATGACCTGCGCGCTCCGGGCAGTGTCCACTGTCCAAATGTGGGTATGAGCTTTGTTCGGGTGTTGCGTCTGTCTGGCCTGTCGAATTTTCTGCGGAATCCATCGGCCATTCAGCAGACCCACTGCTACCGGATGGTGGTCGGAATTGACAAATGCCATGACAGGGAAAGACGAAACAATCTAAACCCAAAGTGTGCAGATATTGCTGTGAGCCTCCGTTACCATCGGCAGAGTCAGAATAAAGGAAGCTGTTGAAAGAGCCTGCGGGGCAGGCGGTGGCCCCCCGAGCATGCTGCCCCGCTGACTCTGATGGCGGGTATTGTTGCTGGTCATTTCCAGAGGCAGGCATCATAATGATGGCCGCAAGCGGGTCATCCTGACACGGCTCTTTTTGTTTCATCGGATTAAACGACGCTTTAATCTCAATCTCGACAACAAACTCGACAACAAACTCGACAACAAAACCTCTTGTCAACGGTTGAGCCTGACAGAAGACGGACAATGTCATGAGTAACAGTGGTGCTGCAAAGAGTGAGTGTTTAATCATTCTATCCTTGCATTCTGGTGTGAAGAGGGGAAGGATAGATCAGGAAATAACGCTAGTTGTTACAAACTGCCCCAGAGAGGCTTTCAGCCCCGCCAGGACGTCGACTTTCACCGGTTCTCAGCAAAAAAGTACGCCCATTCGATCATCAATACTTCTTCCGAAGTTCAGTGATCCTCACCGTGTTATCTTTACAGACGGTCATCACATTTCGGCTATCGGGGCTGAAACTGGCTGCGGCTAATCCTTCCTCTTTTTGAATGAAGGCTTTTCGCAGCCATGACCCGTTGGTCTCCAGACCATAAATTTTCACTACACCGTCGACACTGGCGGTCAGCACATGACAAGCATCCGCACTGAAGGTGGCTGAGGCGACTTGATCCTGATGGACAATGCGGGCTTTTAGTGCCCATGATCCACCGGTCTGCAGGCTGATGATTTTCGCTGTGTCATCACTGGTGGTTACCACATGCTGGCAATCGGCACTGAAGTTTGCTGAGGTGACTTCCCTATAGTGTTTGATGCAGGCTTTTTCTTCCCATGATCCAGCATTCTGGCTATGGATTTTCGCCATTTTATCATCACTGGCGGTCACCACATGGCGGCAGTCGGCGCTGAAGTTGACTGATTGGATCAACCCATTATGTTCAATCGTGTCCATTTCTTTCCACGATCCATCAGCCTGCAGGTCATAGATTATTGCTGCGTCATTACTATGAGTGCTAGTGCTGAGGATCAGATGGCAGCTATTGGGGCTGAAGTTGGCCAGGAAGACAGGGTCTTCTAGTTTAATAG
>NZ_JAHHPS010000357.1:0-1256 GCF_024606275.1 Endozoicomonas sp. SESOKO4
AATCACATCCGAACCGCCCTGGCCCTCCACCATGACCCCAAACTGTCGGCGGGAGACCACCCGGTTCTCATGGTAGTAAGTGTTCAGTCGAAAGGCTTTCAGGCTGATCCGGTCGGCCCCGGGTGTTCCTGACAGCAGCAGGCCCTCCGCCATCACGGCTACCCTGCCAAAGCTGCCCAGGGACTGGTAACTACCAAGGGTGACCTGGTAGAGCCTTTGGTGTTTTGGGCTATAAACGACCGAAGCCGTTGACTCAGGCTGCCAGGCATTCCGGGTTGTGCTCTTTTTCCTGACCGTGGTTTGACCAATAATCACTTGCTGAACACCGTGCTCCTTGTCAGGCAGGCCGAACAACAGTCTCTGTTGATAAGAATACCGGCCCCAGTAATCCATCCAGGCCACCTGGGTTGGGGTATAGCCGGGGCGCAGCTTGAGGGCGATCAGTCGGGTGTCGGCCCGCAGCCGGCGAGCGCTTATTGGCACGGAACGCATGGCCTGCCTGAAATCCTGCCGGGTCCGGAAGATTGGGTTGCCGGAGGCTTTCCCGGGCCCCATCTGGCTGAGGTCCAGCGCCACCAGGGACAGGCGTTTCCGGTTGGCCAGGTATTCAGCCTTCGGGGTTTTGATGCGCCATGTCCGGGCATCGGGCTCCAACTGGTAGTCGCCTCGCAATTCGATGCCATCCGGCAAGGCGTAACGGCAGGGAATGGAGAGCAGGGCGTTGAACTCGCTGGGTATCCCGGTCAGCCGAACGGTGCCAGCCTTCCCACAAAAAGGATGGCCCCTGGTGCCCCGGTTGGGCTGGGGGAAAAACTGGAAGGCGTGCTTTTTGTGGGTTTCCGACAGGGCGAGCAGCTGACGGTCGCTCTTCACCATAACCCGGAAGCGGTCGCCGGAGTCGGCCGCCAGCAGGGTGCCACTACCGTCCGGCAGGTACCAGAGATCCAGTGATCCGAAAGCGCTTAACAGGGTGTGATTGGTGACCGGGGTTGTTGGGGTCAGTGGCACCAGCCCTACCGTTGCCGAGAACTGCTCCCGGGCCTGGGTCACCTTGATGCGCAACTGTTCCTTGAGCCCTCCGATGAACGCACGGGCACTGGCGGTGGTCCAGGCGGTGTCGTTATATTGCAGGGTGACGTTGGCGAAGACCGGGTTGACCAACTGGCCCAGGTCCAGGCTCGTCATCACCACGCCGGATTGAGGGGTGAACTGGCGCACACTCAGGGTATCGTTAGACTTGGCGACGGTCTGCCCGG
>NZ_JAHHPS010000358.1:0-1537 GCF_024606275.1 Endozoicomonas sp. SESOKO4
CGTATTGCCATCGTCATCCTTCTCTTTGGCCAGTGAGCGGTCAAAGTTCAGCAATATCTGGATGGCCTCTGTTTGGCCATTATGAGCAGCTACGTGGAGAGCCGTCCAGCCACGGTTATGCTTCTCTTTGGCAAGTGAGCGGTCAAAGTTCAGCAATGTCTGGATGGCCTCTGTTTGGCCATTACGAGCAGCTTTGTGGAGAGCCGTTTCACCATTGTTAGCCTTCTCTTTGGCCAGGGAGGGGTCAAAGTTCAGCAATTCCCTGATCAACCTTGTGTTGCCAGTGCGGGCAGCAGAGTGAAAATCCCGAAGGCGCTGGGATCGGTCACTGTCCAACAATACCTGGGCCTTGACGGTCTCTGTGTGGCCTTGACGAGCAGCTAAGGCTGCGTGTGTAGCTGTCTCACCATCTTTAACCTTGTCTTTGGCCACGGAGTGTTCAATGACAACTTCCGGTACAAACAGTGGCGGAGCTGATGGCTCAGGATCAAGACTTGATGAAGCCAAAGGCTCTGAAAGCGGTGCCGACAATCCAACAAATGATGCTTCAAGTTTTTCTCGCTCTTTCTTCAACCAGCCAAGTCGCAGTGACCTGACTTGAAGCAGCTCGGCCTGTTGAAACAGCTCGTCCCAGCTGAGTTCAGGGTTGGTCTCCAACAGTGTTTTCAGAAGCTGCTGATGCTCAGGGTTACCCAGACTAAACCAAGACAATGCAGCTGCAGGTGAAGCATGCTGTAACAACATCTGAAGTACAGAGACACCGGCATGGTTGAAACGCTTAAGAAACGACCGGATGACTGCCGGTGAAGTATATTGAGCCAGATCGTGGAGCACGGTTCTGTTGTTACGATCTGTCTGATTCAAATCCTCAGCGACTATCGGTAAATCGAATTGTTGTAACAGGTCGAGCAGGCTTTCTTCCGTTCCTAAACGAATCATGAAACGGAACAGAGTCAGAGTATTGTCCATTAAAGGTGTTCCCAGTACCTGCCCTCTATAGTGAGTGCACTGACTTTGGGTATGATTTTGTAGCATTATTTGGCGAGCTTGAACGGTACCGGCAGTGGGTCTGAATTGTTGACACTGGTCGCATGTTAGATAGTGCCTTTCTGCGTGAGGCAGTAGTTCCTGAAGCAGAAAACCGCTCTGTTGGCAATCCAGACAAGCTAGCCTTAATCCGGCTTCTGACGCATACCTGTCCAGATTCGCTAACACCTGTCGTTTGCTTACGTGATATTTGGTTTGAAGCAACCTGATGGTGTAATAATCAACATCCCCGGACAATGCATTATGAGTGTAATCAGTACCTTTATTATCAGGTTCTGGATAATTCTGCCCTGGCTGGCCTTGTTTTTTTTCATTGTTGTGTGCCTGACTGCCTGAATCACTCTGTTTGCTGCCTTTATCCACTGCGGGATTTGGTGAAGTTGTGCTTTCGGAGTTTCCCAACTGTAGGGTTCCGGGGGGTGTCTGAGTCTTGGTCTGTCTTTTAAAGGTGCGTTCCAGTTCCGAGTATTCAAACTCAAGACTGAACTCA
>NZ_JAHHPS010000359.1:0-1020 GCF_024606275.1 Endozoicomonas sp. SESOKO4
TGCCAGTGTTCAGGGCGATGCCCGTTTTGCTGAAGTGCTTGAGCAAATGGGCGCTAAAGTTACGTGGAGTGACAACTGGATTGAAGTAGAGAAAGGTGAACTCAAGGGTGTGGATGTTGATCTGAACCATATCCCGGATGCGGCCATGACCATTGCGACTACCGCTCTTTTCGCCAGTGGGCAGACGGCTATTCGAAATATCTACAACTGGCGGGTTAAAGAGACTGACCGGCTATCAGCGATGGCGACTGAGCTTCGTAAAGTCGGAGCCGAAGTGGAAGAAGGTGAAGATTACATTGTGATTAATCCTCCAGAAATGGTTAAGTCTGCAGTCATAGATACCTACGACGATCACAGAATGGCCATGTGTTTTTCCCTGGCGGCATTCGGTGGTAGCCCAATTACCATCAATGATCCTGGTTGTACTTCAAAGACCTTTCCGAACTATTTCCAGATATTTAAAGAAATTGTTGAGTAATTAATAACAAAGTGCGAACAGTTAGCTATAACTCTACTTCGCATCGGGCCATTTGAGTATGTGCTCTCTGGCCTGATTCTTTGAATTCGTTATCGGGATTGTTCAGTCTGGCAGACGGTGTCGGCTTGCAGAAATAACGGATGCATTGAATTGGAATGAAAAAGAGGAGATGGACAAACCATGGCAGTAGGATCAGGAAGCTGGCCGAAAATGCATCCAGTGAAAGGCTTTCGTCTTGGAACGGCAGAGGCGGGTATCAAGAAGCAGGATCGTAAGGATCTTGTGATTATGAACTGGGATAAGGGTGCTTCTGTTGCCGGTGTTTTCACACTGAACCGTTTTTGTGCTGCACCAGTCCAACTGGCCAAACGTCGCATTCATTGTTCGCCTGAATATTTTGTTATTAATACCGGTAATGCCAATGCGGGTACCGGTGAGCAGGGAATGACGGATGCCTTTGAGGTCTGTCGTGTATTGGCTGAACACGCCAGAGTGCAAGAAAATCAGGTGTTGCCTCTTTCAAGCGGTGTGATTGGCGAGGA
>NZ_JAHHPS010000360.1:0-2264 GCF_024606275.1 Endozoicomonas sp. SESOKO4
CTTCACGACGCGGGGGACGATCGCCGTCACGACGCTGCTGGGAACGATCTCCATCGCGACGCTGAGGACGGTCACCATCACGACGTGAGTCACCACGAGCCCGCTTTTCTTCGGGTTTCTGCTCTTCCGCTTTTTCGTTCTTGACGTAGGTGCGCTTCTTGCGAACTTCTACGTTTACAACTTTTTTCTTACCAGCGCCACCACCGCCAGATACTTTCATCTGACTGACAGTTTTGCGCTTAAGGGTGATCTTGGTAGGTTCAGCCGTACCCGTGTGATCACCGTGAATGCTTTTCAGATGAGCCAGCAACTGCTTCTTTTCTGCATCCGACACAGCTTCTGAAGCCTTGGTTTGCTTCAGGCCCGCATCCTGCATCTGCTGCAGCAACCTTTCGACCGGAGCGCCGACCACCTTCGCGAGTTGTTCTACGGTTACTTCTGCCATTAACACTTCTCCTCTCAGTGGCCCGCTCAGTTACCAGCTTCCTCGAACCAGGGAGCACGCGCCGTCATAATCAATTCACCCGCACGCGTTTCGTCCATACCTTCAATTTCGAGAAGGTCGTCAATGGACTGCTCCGCCAGATCTTCCATAGTAATGACACCCAGACTGGCCAGCTCCAGCGCCAGCTCCTCATCCATACCATCCATAGCCAAAAGGTCTTCAGCCGGCTGTGCGCCATCTAACTTTTCTTCTCGAGCGATAGCCTGAGTCAACAGCTTGTCTTTCGCACGAGTGCGAAGCTCCTCCACGATTTCTTCATCCATGCCTTCAATTGCCACCATCTCTTCCAGAGGAACATAGGCAATCTCTTCAACCGTAGTGAACCCTTCGTCGACCAGCAGCTGAGCCAGTTCTTCATCGATATCGAGCAGATCAATGAAACTCTGTTTAAACTTGTCCGCTTCCTTTTCCTGCTTGGCAGCGGCTTCAGCTTCTGTCATAACGTTCAATTTCCAGCCAGTCAGCTCACTGGCCAGTCGAACATTCTGACCACTACGACCAATGGCCTGAGCCAGATTATCTTCGCTGACTGCGATATCCATAGTTCCGGAGTCTTCGTCAACGATGATGGAAGCAACCTCTGCAGGCTGCATGGCATTGATCACATACTGGACAGGGTTTTCGTCGAACAGAACAATGTCGATACGCTCATTACCCAACTCGCCGGATACCGCCTGTACACGAGCACCGCGCATACCTACGCAGGCACCTACCGGATCTATGCGTCCATCATTGGTCTTGACGGCAATTTTTGCCCTTGAGCCCGGATCACGGGCAGCCGCCCTGATCTCCAGAACCTCCTCAGCAATTTCCGGCACTTCAATGCGGAACAATTCAATCAGCATTTCAGGCGCAGTTCGGGACAGCATCAGCTGCGGCCCACGACCTTCCGTGGAAATTTCACTCAACAAAGCCCTCACATGGCTCCCCATACGAAAGTTCTCACGAGGCAGTATGCTGTCCTTGCGCATGACTGCTTCAGCATTGTTGCCAAGGTCAACAATAATACTGTCACGAGTCGTTTTCTTTACGGTTCCATTAATCAGATCGCCCAGCTTGTCACTGTATTGTTCAACCATTTGTGCGCGCTCGGCTTCGCGCACCTTCTGAACGATAACCTGCTTGGCGGTCTGGGCTGCAATCCGTCCAAATGCGACAGACTCAACCTGCTCTTCCCAGACACCAGCGATCTCCAGAGACTCGTCCTTCTCCTTACCCTCATCCAGGGTAAAGTGCATGCCCGGAAACTCGAAATCTTCGTCCGCAACCACGCTCCAACGACGGTAGGTATCGTATTCACCACTACTGCGGTCAATCGCTACCCGGATATCCACTTCTGTTTCGTAACGCTTTTTGGTCGCAGTTGCCAGAGCGATCTCCATCGCCTCGAAGATCACTTCGGGTGGAACGCCCTTCTCGTTGGAAACGGACTCAACGACCAACAGAATTTCTTTACTCATGCTCTGCCTCGCCTATGCTGAACCAGTCCATGCCTTTGCCAACACTTCCCTGGCCGTTAACCGGGAAGACCCTCGCCTGTCATCAACTTCTTATTGCAGACAACGGCTAGCAACCCGGCCTGAACCTTTTACTCAATCTTTTATCTGGTTATTACCAGTTATGAGCCTGAAGTTAGTCGAATCTCGGTATCACCTGAGCCTTGTCTATGCTCTCTATGGGAAGAAGCAGTTCATGATCATCAACCACTAACACCACGTCCTGGTCTTCTACCCCTTTTACAACGCCTCTGTACCTGCGC
>NZ_JAHHPS010000361.1:0-1432 GCF_024606275.1 Endozoicomonas sp. SESOKO4
TATGGTTACTGGGTGCTGAGTTCTGTCATTTCTCTCATTGGTGGCTGGTTAGCCGGTGTTTTTACCACCGGTTTTTCAGCCAGCTCAATCAGATAGCCGTAAAATAGATATCTTTGGTCTTGCCGAATGCAATGGCGCATCATCACCTATAATGGAGATTTCTTTCAAAACGCAACAACAAGCAAAAACACATGTATATTTTCAGGCTGATCACCTGTGCTTTTCTCACAGTGGTTATCATCTGTTCCAAGGCATGGGCATGGGCCGGGGCCACACAAATTGAATCCTACTCATCGCTCAAGAGTGCTCTTGAGCAAGGAGAACTGTCTGTTACCGGTGTGATTGATCTCGACCAGTGTACGGATAAGTGGCCATTATTTCAGAGTCTCAAAGGAAAAAAGATGACTGTTTTTAAACAAAACAACATTAATGAAGATGGCTCAATAGTGATGTCAACGAGTTATAAAGTGAGTACGCATTTAGTGCTCGGACTCAGGGATGTCCCTCCTGAGCCGGAATGGGTAGTGCCAGCCTGGACAGAATGGCAAATTGTCTACACCCTTTCCGAGGAGGATGATGGACAATTTAAAATAAAGTCTATTGCAACGGATGCAAAAACCGGAGTTATTCTCAGATTTGCTCACTACCGGTGCCAACTGGGATCGGCTATCAGGTTATGGCACTCGCCTCACGGTCGATGAGGTAATGGCGTTTTTATTTCCGACTACCGGATGCTGAGTTCTGCCAACTCTCTCATCAATGCCCGATTGACAGGTGTCTCCACCCCCAGCTTTTCGGCCTGCTCAATCAGATAGCCGTTGATAAAAGCCAGCTCGGTTTTTCGACCCTGTCGGACATCCATGCAGGTGGAGGAGTGATTCATCGCAGTATCCCGACAGACTTGCCTGACTAACTCAGAAAGGTTTCCTGAACCGGGAATACCGGCCGATTGCCTCACCTGCATCACTTCTTCAGCCAAGGCTGCCAGACGCTGTTGACGTTCTTCAGTGTTCAGAAGTTCACCATTCCTGCAATCATACAAGGCAGTAAGACCGTTGATGGCACAATTGACCGCCAGCTTATCCCAGAGCTTTTGTTCAATCTTATGGGTAAACTGAATATCGATTGGCAGTTTTTCCAGAGCCTCTTTGAAAGCGTGCCAGACAGATTCGTCAGGGTTCTGAACGACAGGACCGACCCAGGTTGATCCACGACCGGCATGGCAGACATGCAGAAAGTCTTTCATCCATGCCCCTTCTGTCGTCGATGCGGCCCATATGGTTTGTGAGCTGAAATGTTGTGCTACCGCTTGCTGGCTTCCCATACCGTTCTGCATTACTAGTATCTGACATTGGTCTGATAAATGATCAGCCAGTGAGAGAACCGCAGCTTCAGCATCCTGAGCTTTTGTGCAGACCATTAAATGTGTGAT
>NZ_JAHHPS010000362.1:0-1307 GCF_024606275.1 Endozoicomonas sp. SESOKO4
TCGAAAACCTAACAAAAGCGTGGTGTCGGCAGCAAGCTGTCTGGGATGCCGCCTGTGGCGGCACCCCACACACAGGCGTTATGTTGCAATCCAATCAAAGGAGTTATCAAGTAGATGGATTTTCTTGTACCTTCTGAATTAGAAACAGAGCGATTAATTCTCAGGCAATTCCAAGATGATGATTGGAGAGATCTTCATGAATATTATTCCGATACTGTTGCAACAAAATTTACAACTGGTCGGGAATTCACTGAAGGTGAAACTTGGCGAACTATGTGCGGTATGATCGGTCATTGGCAAATCAGAAAATATGGGCCGTATGCTGTAGTGAGTAAGGATTCTGGTAAAGTCCTTGGGCCTGTTGGTTTCTGGTATCCCAATGATTGGCCAGCGCCAGAAATAAAATGGGCTTTGGCTCCAAGATATTGGGGTAAAGGTTACGCTAAGGAAGCAACTATCGCAGTGCAAGTTGCTGGCAGAGAACACATACCAAATTTGCCATTGATTAGCTTCATAAATTCAGAAAATATTCCATCTATAAAACTTGCTGAATCTGTAGGTGCAGTTTTTAGCAAAGCTACAGAGTTTCGTGGTGGTATATGGCATATTTACCAGCACCCAACAGCAACATAACAAAAAAATCCAGGTGACGCCTACGGCGCACCTGATTTTGGCGTTATGTGCTACTAAAACTACACCGGAGCGTTCGCCGTAATAATAAGTGAGATCTATTTATGATTGGTCAGTGCCTATGCAATGAAGTTAAGTTTAAGTTGTCCTGTGAAACTCCAAACTTTTACCAATGCCACTGTAGTTTATGCCGTAAGGTGACAGGCTCTTCTGCTAATGCAGGGACTCTCATCAACAAAGAATATTTTGAATGGGTTCAAGGCCAGAATAATATTTCATCGTTTGTTAAAGACTCAGGCTACCGTGTAGATTTCTGCAAGTCATGTGGAAGCCCAGTTCCCAACCCTTTGGGTAATACTGAGCTTGTATGGGTTCCTGTAGGTCTTCTCGAAGACCCCGATGGTAAAGTGGTAATTCATTTACATACATCTTCTAAAGCAGGCTGGGATGTTTTGCCACAAGGCTCATGCCAACATAAAACCATGCCAAGTTTGCATGAATTACAAAGCAGCTTGTGCAAAAGCACCTAACAAATTGCTGGTGTCGCCCCTGTAGGGGCTGGGACGCCGCTGTGCGGCGCCCCACAGCATGGCGTTAGGTTTCCTCAACCGGCGTTTGTGAATTAGCTCAAATACTAAGCCCGTCACGCCATACAATCTTATCGGCAGATAAAAAGT
>NZ_JAHHPS010000363.1:0-11067 GCF_024606275.1 Endozoicomonas sp. SESOKO4
GTCGTTTATTCCAATCTGGCTGATTCATTTTTTCAGTCTCATACGTCAGACTCTTACAGTATAACTTTGGCTAGATGACATTCTGTGTCTTTCAAAAACCTGTTTACTCATTTTCCCTTGCTTTATCGAGTTCAGGGTCATTCCTACGAATGCAAGCTTGATCCTACCAGGTGGTTTTTTTGTCAGAAATTTTATGGGTGTTTTTTTAATTCTTCGGTCAATAACCAGCCTCTTTCTGGTGTCGTACTGCAAGCACCGTAGCAAGACCATTCTCTATTCGATATAAAGCAACATAACCACTGTTACCGAAATCAATTAGCCACTCTCTAAACTCTGGCTCCATACCATCAACAGGACGACCAATCTCAGGTTGACAGGCTAAAACCTTAATGCCTGAGCGAATTGCTTTAATCGCACGACTGGCTGAATTTCCATCTTTCTGTGCCAAAAATTGGTGTAATCGTTGAACATCTCTAAGAGCGGAAGGTGACCATATCAGTCGTGACACTTAGGAATCTCCCCATTTTCACCCGCCTCAAGCTTTTCTAACCATGCATCCGCTTCTTCAAGCGTTAGGTGCATACCATTCTCTTGATAGCTGTTCCAAGCATTAAGGGCGTCCTGTTTGAAAGCCTCTTTTTTCTCTTCACATGTTACATAACGACGAATAGCTTCACACATTATCCAATGTGCTGATCGGTGTCTGGCCTCCGCCAAATTCTTAACTCTTCTTTTCAGGTCTTCATCAAGCTTTACCGAGGTTACCATTTGTTTCTCCCTTGGTATTAAAAGGTAATACCCATTAATACTATACCATAAGACCCAAAAGTAAAGAAAACCCTCGTTTTAGTATCCGGCCAGAAAAATTGCTTACACGTCAGATACTTCAAAACCCTTACAGCTTCAACATTGAGAATGGTTTTTGAGAGCCTGAAGCCCGTTATTTATCAAACTTTCAGCCAAACCCGAATGCTTCTCAAAAACGGTGAAAATCGAGAAACAATTATCTTGAAAAACACCGGAGCACCGAGAGATCACACCCCCGAGAGATAGTACACCCACAGAATGAATCAAATTTTATGGGTGTCTCTTTTTTTCCTATTTAGGTTACAATAGTTCTGACTTTTGCCAGAGCCTCTTCAACTACCGATTTTGAAGCCCTTTCCACCTTTTTTATGTACCTTGCCTTGTAATCTACCGTCCGAACCTGCTGGCACACAACAACCCCAGAAATTTGATTGCCAGCTATTGAAACTTCAAAGGCATGGCCACGAACAGTAGAGGTGATAGGTGCAACCAGTACCAGTTTTGTTTTCTGGTTGAATACTTTTGGAGATAAAACCAGTGCAGGCCGAGTCTTCTGTATTTCCACTCCTCGCGTTGGATCAAAATCAACCCAGATCACATCACCACGCTCGGGAATATACGCCATTACAGAAGCTCCTCTCCCTTTGGCGCATCATTGAGCCATTCACGTTCTTCGTCATTCAAGATGAAGGCACTGGCAGGACTGGCTGATAACAATTCGTCCATTGTGTACTCCCTCTGGGAGCTGGAAGGTTTGATAACAATCTCGCCATCAAGTGCTTCAATCGTGATACTGCTATCCACTTCCAGACCAGCCTTGGCGAGAACTTTAGCAGGTAACCGCACTGCTGCGCTATTACCCCACCGTTTGATTTCAGTTTCCATATAAGACCTTTTCGTATCTACTTGTGTAGATACTAGATAGTAACAACATGGGTGTCAACAAACAGCAAGGGATTCAAGGATGGAGTCAAGGACACCTACATAAAGTGTGGGTGTCCCAGATTATTTTTTTTCCTTTTTTAAATTATGGATGTCCCTTTTTTATTTTTTTTATTTTAAAAGTGTGGGTGTCCTATCTATTTTTTAATCCAGATGGAGTCAAGGACACCTACATAAAAGTGTGGGTGTCCCAGATTATTCTATCCCTTTTTTAAAAGTGTGGGTGTCCTATTTATTTTTGTGGATGTCCTAATTTCTTTCTGTATGTATATCTATCAATTTTCCTATCCATTTTTATCAACCTCTATGCGATCGATCGCCTGTAACACCTGCCTTACAAAAGTCTCTGAATCTCACAACTTTGGGATTACTTCTCATCTGAATGAGAATTTCAGTGATGTTAGCCATACGGGAGTAGTAGCACTATTAATACTATCTGCAAGCCTGTAAATACTGCATAGACACATTATGAATCGCCCCTGAAAGGTAAGGCTGCTCTCAGAGTGAAAAGCGGGCTAGTTCGCCTCGTCCCAATGCTCAAATTGGTATCTTAATTTTTGTTAAAGGAGGTTAATGTTTTAACTGATCAGGTGGTTTCTGTGTGTGACAGATTATGTGTTGGTATCTAGAGCGAGAATTTTGTGGGTGTCCTAATTTCTTTAATGGGGAAACCCACATATAAATGTGGGTGTCCCAGATATAAATGTGGGTGTCCCAGATATAAATGTGGGTGTCCCAGATTATTATTATGTGTTGGTATCTGGAGCGTGAATTTTGTGGGTGTCCCTTTTTTATTGGATTAGTTCAGGCAAAGTATAATGGTTGGCAAGAAAGGTGCAAGCCGGTGGTTTTTCTTTCGCAGATTCAAGGTCGGGGATTCAAGGGGATTCAAGGACACCCATATATAAGTGTGGGTGTCCTATTAATTTTAAGAAACCCACATATAAAATGTGGGTGTCCAATATTATTGATAAATGTGGGTATCCCAGTTTATTCTCTAAGTTCTCATATTTATTTTGAAACCCACATATAAATGTGGGTGTCCTAGATTATTTGTTGGGTGTCCGATTTCTTCTAGATAACAGATCCCTCAAAGGATCGTTTTCCTTACCTTTTGCATTTTCAATTATTGGAGATAACCTCTTAATGACATTGGGGTAATATAGGATAGCTTGTTCTAGTGCCAGTTTGGCATTCTCAGTATCACCGGAATAGGCTCTCAGAATAGCCAACTTGACTATAGTTTCTGGAAATGGACGATATTCAGCCTGTCTCTCAAGAATAGCCAGTTTCAAGTCCAACTGTTCTGGTATTAGATCTATATAATTACTCAGAATCATATCTGCCTCAAATGACCAGATCGGATTCAATCTGTGCTGTATCAGCACTGCCATTCTCTTTTTATCTATTTCAGTATTCCCTGATGGATAAACCCATTTCATCCACTTCAGGTAGTAATCAAGACTTATATAAGACTGCCATCCGACCACTAAAGCAAACGATAATATAGTTGCTTTTATAACAGCTGGATTTAATGAAATCTTATATTTTTTTATCGGAGACATTCCAACCAAAATGGCAAAGATAAACAAAAACCCTGCATACCAAAGAGGGTATTCAAGCATACTGTGGGTCAATATTATCATTGCACAGCCAAGAACCCATATAGCATTAGTGCCAAGGTTTTTTCTTTTAAACCAGGGTAGAAACGCCCAAAAAATCGCAATAATTACCAGTACAGTTCCTACCAAACCAGTTTCAGCCATTAGCTGCATAATAAAGTTGTGGCTATGTGCAAATAGCGTATTTGCAGGTACACCATCACCCAAAATAGGCTCTAATCTTATGGACTCAGCGGCAAAACCTCCCAGTCCTACACCAAACCAGGGATGTTCAGAAAAAACGTACAAGGCTTTCTGCCACTCTATTAGTCTTTTCTGTCCAAAGCCACCAGCAGAGATTCTGTCTAAAGCGCTACCTTGGTCAATAGGCAATCCAAGACATGTTACAAGATTATTTATCTCATTGATGTAGAGTTGAAAAAAAATAATCAAACAGGCACCAAGAGTTACCAACAATGCCATTTCTTTAATTTCTTTCTCTCGATCTGACCTAAAGTAGACAAGCCAGACCAGAATAAAAAGCCCTACGATATACAAAAAAACTGTACGCGAAGAAGACCAGGCTAAAAATAAAGAAAAAAAGACAATAAAACTCAACCCTAACCCTTGATTCAAATTTCTTTTTACTGTCAACCAACATGTGGAAAGAAGTACCAGCGCCAAATAGTTTGCCAGATTATTCCTTTGTCCTATATTGCCTATGAGTGGTGTTGAACCATTTGTAGCATAAATCATGAAAGGCAAATCATATTCAGCTGCAAGGCTTGATATTTGAAGAAATCCAATTATACATTGCGCCCCTCCTCCTAGTAACAAGCCAAAAGCTAGCGCATTAATCATCCTTTCAACATTCAAAAAAGAAACTAAAAATGAAAAAAGCAGTGCAATGACTATAGTTATAATCAATGCAATTGGAGGATAAAAATTAGAACCATTAAGAAAAAGCAAAAGAAAGACAAACACTACCAATGTCGTCAAATGAGGAGGATAATAAAAATTATCAGAAACTTTAAAAGCAGTAAACAATATAGCTAATAAAGCAAAGGCAATAGAAATAAGATTAAATATTAAATTTGGAGCAGGAGCGAAGTTCCAAAATGATAAAAATGGAATAAATGATAGGAAAAATATTGATACTAATGCTGCTGAATTAAAACTATATTCTTTAAACATCATTACTCATACTGGATAAGGCCTACAATTGTAGACCTTATCCATCCATCTTTATTTACAGGAGGAAGTCAAAGATGTATCAATACCAGAGTCTGCTGAACAGGACCAAACACCATTTGAGTTTCTAGACAAAGTAATTTTTTTTCCATCAACGGCAGGTGGCGCATTTTGAATTGTACACTCTAAACCTGAACTTGCATTACCACCGAAAATACAGTTTGCGCTACCGCTTGCAGGAGCACCAAGCTGAGTCATACTAAGAGAAGCTAATGCTGTGCCTTCGTTAATACCAATCTCTGCTGATGTCTTATATGGAGTTAACTCTGCAAGGGCAGCATTAAATTTAGATTTAGCTGTATATGCTTGATACTGCGGAATAGCCACAGCCGCCAAAATCCCAATAATCGCCACAACGATCATCAATTCAATCAGCGTAAAACCACTTTGTTGTTTTTTCATTATTCTTAGCCCCTTGAGGACACACATTTTTATTATTCGATTCTGCCACCACCGAGCCTGAGCATTGACCAAAAACGACACCTGATCGCTATGACCTACTCTGCCTACCCACTGTGCCCGACAGTGACGCTTCCATAAATACCCTTTCATCCAGTCCATTGGTTCGATGGTCAGAATACGATGAAAAAATAACCACTCATGGTTGTAATGTCTTCCTGACTGCTCGCTAAGAGCGTTTTGATGCAAAACCTTCTGTCCTGAGACCCTGTGTAAAAGCGGTGCACCAACCTTATCCCACTGCAGAGACAGCACACAGATAAGGGTAATTCCTTAGCCCATTACGATATATTTCACGGTAAAAAAAGCAACCTTTTTTTGGCGTATTTGTGTTGCTTTGGTCAACTTTTTTAGCTTGACATAAAGAGCGATCTCTGTCGTTTAGTTGCTTAGTAGAATTACGCGATTTTGCAGGACAGAGCCTGAGCCACAGGAGATTCTGGAAAAGAGAAACATTTCAACTATATTTCCTCCCACTATCTGTTCAAGACCAACAAGGAGCCCACCTGTGCAAAATGCCCTGTTTAAAGAACTCAAACGAATGGGAATGGACGAAGATATAGCCTTGGAGTTCGTCAGTAGAAAGCTCCCTCAAAACCTGGCTACAAAAGAAGATATTCTGGTGCTACGGAAAAGCATCCTGCAAGTCAAGCTGGATACAGAACGTAGTATTGCCACATTACGGGAAGCAATGCATGCCGGTCATAACAAACTTCAGGCTGACATTCTAACTCTACGAAAAGAAATGCATGCCGGTCGAAATAAACTTAAGGCTGACTACCAACCAAAACCGGGAGATGACGCAGAGAGTTTTGCTGAAGATGTCAGAATGGCTCGTTCTAACGACCCATTACCAGATTCATCATGGGACGACTGATCGAAGTCACTGAAATGCTGGTTGCCGAACATCTCCCCCCACAAATCAGATTCAAAGGAAGGCTTTCATGGTCAGTCTGCTGGCCAAAAATCAGCACTCATAGCTTGGTCGTAAGTCCAGGGACAAGTCGAAGGAAACGTTTCAAGAGGCAACCCTGTCTCTTTAGTCGCCTCAATCAACGCATACCGGTAGGCTCTTTTCATAGCTGCCGGGATTCTGGGTTTAAGGCTGGGGTTGTCCTTAATATGATCCGAGAGCTCTTCTCGTTGACCTACTATCGTATACCGCCAGCTATTGGATTGCAGACCGGGTTGATACTGCCACTTCAGCAGATGCATCAAGAGAACCTTCAAACGACTGACCAGCTCTCGATGCAGGTTTTTTCCCATAGCTTCAATTTCCAATGCAATATTCTTGATATCGGCCTCATCCAAATTCCCGGATCTGAGCAAATCAAGCTGCTGATTGACCCATCCGTAAAAGTCAGAGTCGTAAAGTGGCTCGCCCATCAGATATCCCTCCTGCCAAAGTAGCCATTATAGTCATTCTTTCTGAATCCGGAGCTGGCTTAACCTCACACCAGCTCCAACCCCGAAGCTTTAAAATGGATAATAAGGACATCCGGGATAATAAGGACATCCGGGCTGAAATGAAAGAAATGAGAGCTGAGATTCGCAGTGAGCTGGCCATACTGAGCCGACAGTTCTGGATTACTTTTGGAGGTCTGATAACCACGATTGTTAGTGTCTTTCTGATCAATTATTACTTTCACATGCCATAGTGCCCTGACCCGAACATTGGGAGTTGAGAACAGTCACATAAGCCAGAACGATTCATTGAAGGAACTTGACACCAGACTATTTGATACCATAATCAGGTATATATTGGTACAGGAGCCAGCAAGATGGCAAAAAACACCAGCATTACTCTTGGAGATCACTTCGATGGTTTTATCTCCAGCCAGGTCAATAGCGGTCGTTATGGCTCTGCCAGTGAGGTGATCAGGGCTGCTCTCAGGCTGCTTGAAAACCGCGAAACAAAACTGGAAACGCTGCGACAGTTGCTGATAGAAGGCGAAGAGAGTGGAAATGCAGACTACAATCTGGACTCAATAATTGATGAGTTGGACAATGAGCTCAATTGACATGAAGCCAGCGTTTGTATTAACCAAAAAAGCCAAGAGTGATTTGCTAAGCATCGCTCGATATACCTTTAGACAATGGGGGAAAGCTCAACGAAATCTTTATCTGCAAAAATTGGATGAAAGCTTCCATACATTAGCTAAACATCCTGACTCTGACAGCCCATGCAATCATGTTCGAACGGATTACAGGAAATTTCCCCAAGGCAGTCATATTATTTATTACAGAATTCAACAGAAGGGTGGAGTTTCAATCGTTAGAATCCTTCGCAAAAGTATGGACGTTAATTTACAGATAGAGTCGACTCACTGAGAACAATAAAAGCAGCTGTTATAGTCATTCGTTCTGAATTTGGTGCGTCAAAACCTCAAACCACCTCCAACCCCGAAGCCTTAAAATGAGCAAACACCTTCATCCCAATTTTCAGCGACAACCGATCCACCGACTTTCGTGTCACCAGAGCCATTAAAGTCTGCTCACCGAGACATAACGTAATTAACTGATGCCAGTCGTCTCTGGTTTGTATTGAATCAATCACCACCGGTAAACGATTCAAAACACTGGTGTCGCAAAAATCATCCAGCACAATACTCACTTCATGGGCAGGGACAATCATTCGTACTTTTGACCCCAAGGCCAATCCAGCCTCGTGCACCTGCAGCGGATGACCTTCGACACTCAGAACGGTCAGCCCATAGTCTTTATCATGATCAACCACTTCTGCTTCCAGCACGGATAACAGAGGCTCATGCCGATCATCAACGGCCAGTGCACTGTTGAGCAACGTCTGGCTCTGATCTTTTCCGGTCACAGATCCCTGATGCAGTAACAAAACCCTGTCAGCCAGACGGGCCACTTCTTCTCTTGAATGACTGACCATAATAATCGGTATGTTAAAAGCTCGATGAATATTTCTTAAACAAGGCAATATCGTCGCCTTGGAATCCCAATCCAGAGAAGCCAGAGGCTCATCCATTAACAGCAATTTTGGTGCATTCAACAAAGTGCGGGCAATGGCTACACGCTGTTTTTCTCCGCCGGACAGTGTTTCAATCCCACGATTCAGCAAGTGGCCAACACCCGATTGATCCACGACTTCAACAAAGGTTAATCCCCGGCGACCGGAGCTTGCACGTTTCATGGAAAACTGAAGGTTACCCAGAACACTCAAGTGTGGAAATAAACGCGCCTCCTGAAAGATATAACCTATCCTGCGTCGTTCAGGGGGAACAAAGACACCCTGTTTGCTGTCCATCCAGACCTGATCATCAAACTGTATCCGACCCTGAACCGGTTTTTCCAGTCCGGCAATGGCCCTGAGCAGAGAGGTTTTGCCGCAGCCCGACGCACCCATAATACCCCAGACTGCATCCAGCTCCAGAGCGGTATGGATGGCAAGATCGAACCGATCCCGAGGCAGTTGAATATCCAGTTTCAACATCAACGGTTACTCACTTCCGACACTTGTCTTTTATCAATACTGTACAAAACTACCAGCATCACAAGCGCAAACATTAGCAGGCCCGCTGCCATAGCATGTGCCTGGCCCAGCTGTTGTGTTTCCACCGCGTCGTATAAAGCAATGGACAACACCTGAGTTTCTCCGGGAATGTTGCCGCCAATCATCAGCACCACACCAAATTCACCCACCGTATGAGCAAAGCCCATACAGGCAGCCAACAAGAGTGCTCTGAGAGAATTTGGCAAAACAATATTGATAAACCGGTCAATCCGACTGGCCCCGAGCATGGAGGCTGCTTCAAGAAGACCATGATCCAACTGCTCAAACGCTCTTTGCAGAGGTTGCACGACAAATGGCAATGAATACAGCACAGAAGCCACCACCAGCCCTGAAAAACTGAATGCCAGTGTTGACCCCGTTAAATCAACCCACCATTGGCCCAAGGTATTGTCTGGCGAGAAGGCAATTAACAGATAAAAACCGAGTACCGTGGGCGGTAGCACCAGTGGCAAACCGACAATAGCTTCTATTAATGGCCGAAAGCGGCTTCTCATATTGGCCAGTTTCCAGGCCAGGGGTATTCCCACCAGCATCAACAGCAGTGTTGTCAGCACAGCCAGTTTCATGGTCAGCCAGATGGCCGTGGTCAGCATTATTTCGTCTTATCCCGGATGGCAGGAAAATAGCCATGCTCAGCAATATATTTCTGGGACGAGGCAGACAACACAAACGCCGAAAACGCCTGAGCTATCTTTTTGTGCTCTGTACTTTTCAGTATCACCATATCCTGACGAATCGGTTCATAGAGCGTTTTTGGCACATAGCTGATTCGCTTCAGCTCTTTTTCTGAAAGCTGGGATAAGGCAACCAGCCCCATGTCAACATTACCGCTGGCCACAAACTGCCATGCCTGCTGAATGTTGGCTCCCTGCACCAGCCGCCCCTGATAACTCTCCCATAAACCTGACTTTTCCAGAGACTGCCTGGCAGCCAGACCGAAGGGAGCGGTTGCAGGGTTAGCAATAGCCAACTTACCATGCCAGTCTTTGAGCTGCTCAATTGAAGATGGCTCTTTATCCTTTGTTCGATCCCAAAGAACCAAACGTCCATAGGCGTATGTTTTTCGACTTTCAGAAAGCGCCTTGCCATTGTTTTCCAGCTTCAGGGGTCTGGCTTGATCGGCTGAGAAAAAAAGATCAAAGGGAGCACCACGCATAATCTGATGGTACAGCACGCCAGTCGATGCTGAAGAGACAGTCAACTTGTGTCCGGTCTGACGCTTAAACTGTTCAGCCAGATGTTCTAAAACGGGTTTAAAGTTAGCAGACACCGCCACTCGAAGATTAGCAGCGGTTGCACTTATGCTAAACAACAGTGTCAGAATACCCAGCCAATACGTCACAACGATGTCTGCCCCCAGCGCTTTGCCGCCTCTTCATCAGACTCACGGGCATCCACCCAGCGATCACCTTCAGGAGTGGTTTCCTTCTTCCAGAAAGGCGCACGGGTTTTCAGGTAGTCCATGACAAACTCACAGATCTCAAACGCCGCTTTGCGGTGAGCACTGGCCACACCAACAAAAACAATTCTGTCACCCGGCTGAAGCTGCCCGACCCGGTGAATCACCCTGATGGCTTGCAGTGGCCAGCGTTCGGCGGCTTCATCAATAATGTCCCTGAGTGACTTCTCTGTCATACCCGGATAATGTTCCAGATACAGTCCTCCCACGTCGTCCCCGAGGTTTTCATCCCTCACCAATCCAGTGAAGGTCACCAAAGCCCCGGTACCGGTATTGTTGCTGAGCTGATCCTGTTCAAAACCCGGATCAAAATCATCCTTCTGTATTGAGATCATGATCACCCTCCGGTGACCGGAGGAAAGAAGGCAATTTCGTCGCCTTCTTTTATTTCAAAATTCTTGCGGGTCATAGTCTGGTTCAAAGCCACCAGGGTACGTGGGTCTTTAACGACTTCCTGCCAATCCTGCCCTTTTTCGCAGAGCAGGTCACGAAGTGCAGAAAGATTCGTTGGCATCTCAGTCAGCTCCAGCCTGTCTATACCCAGCTTTTCGCGGTAGCTGGCAAAAAAAAGAACCTTAATCACCGGATTCACTCTCCTCTGGAAAAAGTCTGCTATTTTGAGAGTTCGACTCAATAATGTTTCTACTACACCAAGGCAGTATTTATTTATGTCATCTATTGAAGCCAGACTCGACATACTGGAAGTGCAACATAAAAATCTCGACGCCGACGTGCATAGCCTCGCAAAGGTCTGTGCAGAAATCAAAAATATCGCCCTGACCAATCAGAATGATATAACCGGGTTAAAGCTCGATGTCGCAGACGTTATAAACGACATTGCTGATGTTAAAAATGATGTGGAATCCGTTAAGGATCACGTCAACGCATTAACTGCCGCAACTCATGCCGGTTTTATGCGGACCGACAAACGCTTTGATGAGATGGATGCCAGATTCACCGAACGTATGGATCAGATGGACTCAAAATTCACCGAACGTATGGATCAG
>NZ_JAHHPS010000364.1:0-2448 GCF_024606275.1 Endozoicomonas sp. SESOKO4
AGCCAGTCTATACCTTTGATTTGCTGGAACGTTTAGAGCAGAAGTACCCCGGGGATCAGCTCGGGTTTATCAGAGGACCCGATAATGCGGATCCCCGGAACTGGAAGCGCTTCTATCGATCTAAGGACATTGAACAGCGCTGGCAGGTCTTTACTGCCCGTGAACGTCAGAATATTCGCAGTACCCGGGTAAGGGAGTTATTGGTTTCGGGGAGTTCAGACGATAACAACCAAAAAGCCCTGGCTGCTTTGCTGCTGCCTTCGGTTCATGATTACATTCTTCAGCATCATTTATATCAATAAGGTGTGCTATGAAATTATCTGGTTTTGGAGTCGAAGACACTCATATTGAAAGCGAAGAACGAGTCTGGTCTGGATTTCTGAAGCTATGCCGATATAAAGTCAGACATGCCCTTTTCCGGGGAGGGTGGAGTAAAGCACTGGATCGGGAAGCGGTTTTGCGAGTGCCCTCTGTAGGTGTACTTCTTTATGACCCGGTTCTGGAAAAAGTGGTGCTGGTCGAGCAGTTTCGCATAGGCCCTCTGATGAGCGATGACGACCCCTGGTTGCTCGAAGTGGTTGCGGGCATATCTGAGCCGGGTGAATCCCTGGAATCGGTTGCTATTCGTGAAGTAAAAGAAGAAGCTGATTGTGAAGTGAAGCATCTTTTACCGGTTTCCAATTTTTACGTCAGCCCCGGTGCAACCAATGAACGTATGATGCTTTATTGCGGCATTGTCGATGCCTCATCGGCTGGCGGGGTTTACGGACTGGCGGAAGAAGGTGAAGATATCAGAGTGTATGTGTTAACAGCAGAACAAGCCTGGCAGATGGTTGTAGATGGTCGTATTTCCAACGCTCCGGCTGTCATTGCGCTGCAATGGTTAAGGTTGAACCATGGAGAACTTAAAGATTATGTTCAATGAAACCAGGCCCGGATTTTTAATACTGATGCTAACAGCAATGCTGGTTCTGACAGGGTGTCAGTCTGGCGGTTTTAATATCTCGGGTGGCCTGGGTGGTACAGCGGCTACTTCAGGTCTTTATCGGGAAGGGTTGCCAGGTACCGCTGACTGGGCCGTCCTTCCCTTTGTTAATCACAGTAAAGCGACCAGTATTACCACTCAGGTAGAAAGAATACTGATGGTTAATTTGCCTTCGCGGGGCATTGAGGAGGCCCGTTTGTACCCTGAGTCGGAAGTGACGACAGCCTCAAAATCTCTGCAAGCAGCTCATCGTTACCAGAATGGCATGCAGTGGGCCAAGCAGAATGACATCAGCTTCGCGCTCGCCGGTGAGATTTTCGAGTGGTATTACGATGACAGTGGCAGGCCCCATGTTTCCATGGGGTTGACGGTTATTGATATCCGCAGTGGTGAAGTGATCTGGGATGTAAACGGTGCCAGTGAAGGCCTGCAGGGCGATGATCTGTTTGATATCAGCCGGGGGCTGATTTCTGATTTGCTACAGTCATTACCTATCAACCGGCGGATTTAGGAGCGGCAGGATGCTATACGCACTCAAAGATGAAAAAGGTGAAATTCAGGCAGTTGCAGACAAGCAACTTACAGAAGACTGGGAGCTCGTCAATCTGGAAGACGAAGCCGTACATACCTTCCTGCAACAAAACCCAACCCTTGGTGGCAAGGTTATGCAGGCGGCGGATGCCGATTTTATTCGCGTGCTTGAAGACCTGATCGACCTGCTCATTGATAAGCAGATCATTCAGTTTACCGAGTTGCCAGATCCAGTACAGAATAAACTGCTGAACCGTCGCCGATATCGTGAGGAGTTACGTGTTCAGGATGACACGACTCATCTGATTGATGGCGGTGATGAGATTTTCTAGTTTCATTACCGCGTATCGGAAATCTGGCCACGTATCGTTTTGCGAGCACTTCCGGTTGGCCAATCTTTTGCCCATTCTTCCTGATGCTCAATCGATTGGTTGGGAATAATCAGACTTTTATCTTCCACCCTCATAGGGAACAGTTTTCCATCGAGGTGATCCAGTTCATGCTGCATGACCCGGGCTGTAAAACCTGACAGGTCTCTTTGCTGGCGCTCTCCCTGTTCGTTATAGCCAACCACTGTGATGCTCTCAGGACGCTCAATCCATGCCCTCATGCCCGGAACCGAAAGGCAGCCTTCCCAGGTCCAGCAAGTGTTGCTGCTGAAGTTGATGATTTGTGGATTGATCCAGAATGCAAAAGGGATGTCTGGAGCCTGAGGATATCTGGATCGGTTGATTTCTGAAATACCGAGACTGAAAACATGGGCGGGCCAACCTATTTGGGGAGCCGCAAGCCCTACTCCCAGGGTACACAATTGCTTTTGCTTGAGGATCTCAAGGTTGTGCTGGAAGTCATCTGAAGTTATTTCTCCGACAGCGACCTGAGGTTGTTCCTGAAACAACAGAGGGTGGCCCATGAGTAATACCTCAGGCTCT
>NZ_JAHHPS010000365.1:0-1242 GCF_024606275.1 Endozoicomonas sp. SESOKO4
GTGGTCTGGTAGGAGATCTGGAAGGGCGTCTGGTGGTAGCGTCGCCCATTTATAAACAGCACTTTGATTTAAGCACCGGTCAGTGTCTGGAAGATGAAACCGTGGCGTTAAATACTTATCCCGTAGAAGTCGTGGACCAGAGGGTCCAGGTCTCACTGGTGTCGGTCACTATCGAGGCAGCCTGATATGACAGCGGCGTTACAGGCGGCGAGCGTCAGTCGTCATCCGTCATTGAAGCGAAAGCTGCTGGTGGTGGGAAATGGCATGGGCTCAGTTCGCTTTCTGGAAAAGCTTACTGAGCAGAATAGCCGTGAGTATCAGGTCACCGTTCTTTCTGAGGAATCCTGCCCCGGGTACAACCGGATTAAGCTATCCAAGTTATTGGCAGGCAGTGTCGATCTTCAGGGTATTCAACTGCAACCTGAATCCTGGTATCGGAACCAGGATATCAGATATCAGCCTGTTTTCGGGCAGCGACTATCGGGTTGATGGTCTTGATCTTGAGTTGAAGCGAGTCGAGACAGTGGGTGGTCAAAGTTTTGATTACGATCATCTGGTTCTGGCAATGGGTTCTCTACCCAATCGTATTCCTGTACCCGGAGCTGATCTGAAAGGAGTTATGGCTTTCAGGAATCTTGATGATGTTGGCAGTACCTGGTGTCGTTATGGGGTACTGGACAGTACCAGTATGGCCATCGCCATTGAAAATCGTTACCGGGGTGTACGCTCTCCGCACAAGATCAAAATGGCTGTCTCCGGTTGTACCCGTGAATGCGCTGAAGCCCAGAGTAAAGATGTGGGTGTTATCGCCACGGAAAAAGGCTGGAACCTTTACCTTTCTGGTAATGGCGGTATGAAGCCGCGTCATGCCGACCTGTTTGCTACCGAGCTGGATGATGAAACTCTGGTTAAATACATTGATCGTTTCCTGATGTTCTATATCCGCACCGCTGATCGTCTGCAACGTACTTCAGTCTGGATGGATAATCTGGAAGGCGGTCTTGATTACCTGCGTGAAGTGATTATCGAGGACAGTCTGGGGATCTGTCAGGAGCTGGAAAATGAGATGACCTATCTGGTGGGTACCTATCAGTGTGAATGGAAAACCACCCTCTCAGATCCTGAAAAGCTCAAACGTTTCAATCATTTTATCAACAGTGATGAAAGCGACAGTAACGTAGTGTTTGTGAACGAGCGTGATCAGATTCGTCCTGCTACCCATGACGAAAAAATCGCCCTGAA
>NZ_JAHHPS010000366.1:0-2467 GCF_024606275.1 Endozoicomonas sp. SESOKO4
ACTATTATTTGACAGCAGATCAATGGCAAAAGCACTTAAACCCGGATGACCCGGTCTACATCCAAAGACGCGAAGCCAGACTGGCCGCAAACAAAGCGCTGAAGGCTAAAGGTGCGGTTGAAGAAGCCCCTTTCAACCCTTTACCTGTTCATGTTCTCGCTACGCTGATCAAGAGAGGAATGGCCATCAAACCCGTCGCCTGGAAATCCCTTGAACATCATAAAGAGAGACTGCCTGTATCCTTGCTTGGCAAACTGAAAGAAAGAATGGAAACATCAGGTACAGAATGCCCCGATGAGGTTAAAGAATCGCTGTCCCAATATCTGGAAAACCTTCAATCCAGGGAAACTGAAGCCTCTGAGTCGGTGAGTGAAACGGAACTTCAAAACGTTAACCTGCCAGATGACAAACGAGAAAAACAGGCGTTTGGCAATTTATGGTTAAAGCTCGAACAGACAGAAGTTTTTAGCACCGAAATACTGAACTTGCTGGACGATTATGGGGATGAAATGGAGCTGATGCACACAGTAACCGTCCTTAAAAAAGCCAAGATCGATATCGATAACCACATACTGGAAGGATGGAGGCAACGGGCATGCAGCGAAATAAAGCGGTTAAAAAGGCAAGACCCCTTATTATCAGAGGTTGATCCTGATGTTTATCAGAGTTGTCAGGAATTAGAGTTATTTGATGGGTGTGGGAGTATTTTTTAATAGGCATATGTCTTCCGTCTGACTCAGCAGATTTCTTTAGACTCCTGTCGTTTTATAAAAGCCTCAATTAAGCGAACCCGCTTCTTTAAGTTTGAAGAAAGCTTCTGTCAGGCGAACTCTCTCATTTAAAAAAAACTTTTCGCCAACTCCGATCGTGGCGCACTGACTATCAGGCTGCTATATATTCCGGTGCCAATGAGAGGTCATTCAATGGTCATGAGCCGGATGACGTTAAAATAACGTGTTTTTCCAATAGCGAAGGAGTCCGTGATGCGGATTTTTTTTAAGCCTGAATCTACGAGACGCCAACAAAAAAACCAAACCCTCTGCTTAATGCTCCGACCGCTGCTTCTGTTGATGAGCATAATGTTTGGGGAGTCGCTGCCTGCATTGGGGTTAGTCGGCTCAAGCCCGCCACCAATGCATTTCATTTATACCAATCAGTTGACTGAACCTGTACAAACCAATCCTCATTCGGCTGGGTTTATGCCACTCGCTCACCAATTGCCTCCCCTCCCCATTTGGCCAACGGAGCAAAAACACCGCATTAATTTGATGACCATGTCCCCTGAAATTGTGGAGAACACTTTCACCGATCCACAGCCCCAGCCTGTCCATAACCTTGTTCTCAGCCCTGTTCAAAAATACCTGCAACAAAAAAAGGAACTGCTTCGTAAGCTACGATTAAAACGACAATTATCTACTAATAAAAACCAAACAACACTGGCTCAGGTTTTGTCAAACCGGATCATGGTGATTGAAGCGGATCTTCTGGATCTGGAAAGGTCAGACCCTGCCACGATTGATCCGGGACTGGTTCAAACATGGCTGGCAGATAATGATCAGGAACTCAGTATTTACCGTGAGATCACTTCTGGTAAAGGTTCTGGTCGTCAGGCGGGTTCCGGGAAAAAGGGTCACCCCTCCCGAACGACTGCAGCATCGTCGACTGCGACAACAGGCGGGTCAGGCCAATCCGGCCAGATTTCCCAAGCCGCCGTCCCTGGCCAGGAAACCGATTCAGAAGACGACAGTGGTAGTGGGGGCGATGACCCACTGAAACCCTCGGCTGAGCAGGACACTGGAAGTTCGGTTGCAACTTGTTCGAAGTGTAACAAGCCACTGAATCAACAAGAATTAAAGCGTATAGCTAATGAGGAATCAGCTTCAGCGTTTTTATGTGACAACTGCCCGCCGGGGACTGAGAGTAAAAAAAATGAACCATTGGAAGAAGTAAAAGAGAATATCGAATACGAATTAACCAATGAAGAATTGGAAAAAGTGCAATCCCTGATGGTGGTATTCGAGAAAGAAAACATCACGGTTAAGTACTCTTTTTACAGGCTGCTTGGTTTCGTAGAGAGAAATTCTTTTAATGGTTTCTTCGATAATGCCATTGCTTTTTTTGGGCACCTTACTGAAAGCATCAAAAATACTGACGTGCTGACCGACATGCTGAAGAATAGAAAAGAACATATCTCTGATTTTGTCGAACGTAGCCAGGATGAACTCGCATATTTAGCCAGTTTAAATGTATTAACTTCCTTTGCATCCATGAACAATGGCAAAGGTGTGCCCAAACATGAGGAAGTGAAAGCAATACTGAGCTGGCCGGAATGGAAAGACCAGAATGACAATTTCAATACACAGCTGTTCCTCGCCATCTCGTCTATGAATCATAGCAGAGGCTTTCCCAAACATGAGGAAGTGAAAGCGGTGCTGAGCTGGCCTGAATGGAAAGACAAGAATGGCGA
>NZ_JAHHPS010000367.1:0-2321 GCF_024606275.1 Endozoicomonas sp. SESOKO4
CCAGTATGTCATTCGAAGCAGGCAGATGGCGCTACTGGAGGGGTTTGCTGAACGGTTGGATTGTTGCCGCGGTGCTGGTCTTGGCACATTAGAACTGAGTGCGCTTGCAGACTATGAATCTATCCAGCAGGCACTGACCATTGCCAGTTCAGATCAAGCAGATGAATTTGATTTCACAATAGGGCACATCAGGGTCGCTTCGTCGTTCTTCACACCAACCTTGTTTCATAATCAACTCGAAAAACACTTCAGCTTCAAACCCGTACTTAGAAATCTTCTGGCTAACCCGATCTTTATTAAGAACATTCAGCCAGTGATACTCTCGATGAGTGATACTAGCCAAACGAAGGCCAAAACGTCTGAGCATGACGAAGCGTTTATTTCCAACGTTATGAGAGAGACCTCCAGAAAGCTGATTGAAGTAGAAACTCAACTGATAGCGCAGGAGGCAAATGAAAGAGAACTCATCCAGCTCAGAAACCTGTTAAAACTCACTTCGGAGGAAGCTAATTGCAGTGAAAAGGAAAATCCGATAGCACTTTTGTTCTGTCAAGAATATGAGAATCAACTTGCAAACACTCGAATAGTAATTGTAAGAATGCAAAACCAGCTGGAGAAGCTAAAGCAGGAAGTAAAAAGAATTCCAAAGTTGCAACCAATGAGTGACGCCAGAGAAGAGTCCAGAAAAGCTTACAACACTCAACGGGCAGCAAACCTTGGTATTGTTGACTGGGATGATACCCAGCCACTCGGAGAACAACTCAGACGTATCGAAAAAAAAATTCATCAAATTCACCAGATGACGGTCGCAACAATTATTGCAAAAGGAAAGCCTCTGCAACAAAAGGCAGACCCCATCGCAGAGGAGATCCGACTGGCCAGCATTGAAAATCAACTCGGTCTGATTCCGAACAACGAAAATGACCTGGAAGCCCGACACAAAGCCATTCTGCAGCTCTTTAAGCCGCATGCGCCTGAGGTCGTTTATCCGCCAGCTCAGCATCTACAAGAGCAGGCAGTCAAACGAATTTCAGAGCTGGAACAACAATTTCGTGATGCCAGAGCAGATGCTACAAAAGTTCGCAACACTCAAATAGCAGCAGAGCTTGGTATTGATGACTGGGATGATACCCAGCCACCCGAAGAACAAGCCAGTCTCATTAGACATGAAATCAAACAACTGGTTGCCGCAACCGGACAGCCAGTTGAAGAAGCTGTAAAAGCAAAACCAGCGGCCATTGGCGGCAAGCGCGATATTACGTCGATCAATGAAGGCGACCCGGATATCCTTCAGCCCATTAAACGGCACCTGCAACAAAAGGAAGAACTAACCGATCGGTTAATCCAGAATAATATGGCTTTAATTGATTATCGGTTCGGTATAATCACGGAAGACGCGAGCGATCGAATAATCCAGAATAATCTGGCGTACATTGAAGGTCAGCTTGGTCTGGTCCCGGTTGACGAAAAAGACCCGGGGATGCGTTGCCGGACCATTCAGCAACACATTAGGACACAGGACGCTCAGATCGAAAAAGAACTGGCAGAACGGAGTCACTGGATACAGAACCTTCAGAAAGAAGTCGATCGTACTCCCATTCTGAAAAAAGAAGTTCGTGAAGCGATAGCAGCAACATCGATTTCCGCAACGCCAGTTACCGCAACACCAGTTACCGCAACACCAGTTACCGCAACATCGATTACTAGATCAGGACAACCCGGGGAAGAAGCTTTAAAAGAAAAACTGGCGGCCACTGTCAGCAAGCAGGGTATTACTCCTGTCAATGAAAACAAACTGGATACCTGCTGTCGAAACATTCAACACCACCTGCAACAAAAGGCAGAACTAACCGATCGGTTAATGCAGAATATTCTGGCTAACACTGAAGGTCAGTCTGGTCTGGTTCCGGATAATGAAAAGAACCCGGAAGTCCGTTGCCAGAACATTCAGCAGCACCTTAAGTTGCGGGAAGTGCAGATCGATCAGCAATATCTTCAGCAACAGAGCACCAGAACAGATGCTAAAAATGAACCTGATATCAAAGCCCGCTATGCAACCATTGCCGCGCATTTAAACATTCAGAACTTTGATAGCAATGCAGATATTGACGCCCAACAAGAACGCCTGATTAAAAAACTTAAGAAAATAAATGCCCAGGGGCAACGTCTGCGTCAAAAACTTTATAAAATGCGCAAACAACGCGATATGGAGCATTCTTACACCAGGCTCAGGAAAAATGCTGTGGCGGCGATTCTTGATATCAAGCTGAGTGAAGACACCACACTGGAAGATCGCCCCACCCTCGAATCAACAGTCAATT
>NZ_JAHHPS010000034.1:0-6241 GCF_024606275.1 Endozoicomonas sp. SESOKO4
ACCTGTCCCGTATTGCCCGAACTATGGGGCACGGTACCGAGATCGACTCCAGGCGAAAACGTCTCAAGCACTTCTTCGCCCGGAGTGGCATGGAGCTTGGTGATATTGCCAGAATGGTCATTGACTGATAAGCCCCTCTACATTCCCAAACAATCCTTTACCTTCCAGTCAGGGTAAGGGTTATCCTGTGTACAGTTTCCCTCAAAATCAATCTCGTGGAGTAACATCATGAAATCTCTACAGATTCAGCTGGCCCTGTCCGGAGTCAACTGTGCCGGTTGTGTCGGCAAAATTGAAAAGTCTCTGAAAGGTGTGGCTGGTGTGAATACAGCCAGTGTTAACTTTGTAGACAAAACGGCCATGGTCGAAGGCAGTGCCGAACCTTCCTCCCTGATTTCAGCCTTGAAAAACGCTGGATTCGAAGCCGAAGTGATGCCTGGCGACTCTGAACGACAATTCTCTATACCAACGATTCACTGTGCCTCCTGCGTCAGCAAAATTGAGTCGGCTCTTCTGGAGGTTCCGGGCGTTGAGAGCGCGTCGGTCAATCTGGCCGATAAAATCTGCTCTGTTCAGGGTAGGCCTGAAGCTGGTGTCATTCTGAAGGCGTTGGAAAGTGCCGGGTATCCGGGTACCTTGCTGACACCTGACAGCGATATTCAACTTAGGCAGGAACAGGAAGACAAAAAACAGTATCGGCACCTGCTAAAACATACCGCCATTGCTCTGGGTCTGGGCATTCCTCTGATGTTATGGGGTGTCGTCACGGGGGAAATGAGCGTAAACACGCCCTTTCAGCAACTTGCCTGGGGGATTGTCGGCCTTGCCACTCTTTTTATTCTGGTGTTCTCCGGTAACCATTACTTTACCGGCATGTGGAAAGCCTTGAAACACGGCAACACCAATATGGATACCCTGATTGCCGTAGGTACAGGCATTGCCTGGCTTTACTCCATGGTTGTCGTGTTGTTTCCTCACCTACTACCGTTTGCCGCTCGCCATGGTTACTTTGAAGCCAGTGCCATGATCATTGGTCTTATCAATCTGGGCCATGCCCTGGAGTTAAGAGCGAAAGGAAAAACCAGTCAGGCAATAAAAAGACTACTTGGGCTTCAAGTCAAAACGGCCAGAGTCGTACGCAATGGACAGGAAATAGATATTCCCGCGGATCAGGTTTTAAAAGGCGACATCCTCAGGGTCAGACCCGGCGAGAAAATTGCTGTAGACGGCATCGTAACTGAAGGCACCAGTCTGGTGGATGAATCCATGCTCACAGGCGAACCATTGGCTGTGAAAAAAACACCCGACGACGAAGTATCAGCAGGCACCTTGAATAAAAATGGCAGTTTGCTATTCAAGGCAGAAAAGGTTGGCAGCGAAACCGCTCTGGCCCATATCATTGCCCTGGTAAAAAAAGCCCAAAGTTCAAAGATGCCCATTGCCCGGATGGCTGATCAGATATCATCCATATTTGTACCTGTTGTGATGGTTATTGCTCTTCTGGCAGCTTCGGTCTGGTTCTTTTTTGGACCCGCGCCGACATTGGCTCACGCGCTGGTGGTAGCCACCACGGTTCTGATTATCGCCTGCCCCTGTGCCCTGGGTCTGGCTACTCCCATGTCGGTCATGGCCGGTGTCGGCAAGGCAGCTGAGCTTGGAATGCTGATTCGCAAAGGAGACTCTTTGCAGCAGGCCAGTCAATTGACAACCATAGTGGTGGATAAAACAGGCACCATCACCGAAGGCGTTCCCAAGGTGATCGAACAGATCTGCATTACAGCGGACACCGAAGAAGAAAAGAACAGAATTCTGCAGATAGCCGCCAGTATTGAGAGTGCATCGGAACACCCTCTGGCTGACGCTATTGTTAATTCTGCCAAACAAAAATCGTTGTCACTTTCACCCGTATCCGATTTTCATGCGGTAACCGGACAAGGGGTGACCGGGCGTGTTCAAAAAAAGTCGGTACTGCTGGGTAATGAAAATCTCATGGCTGCCAATGGCATTGATGTCATGCTTCTGACCTCAACATCAGAGTCATTGGCTAATCAGGGTAAAACCCCCATTTTTCTGGCTGTTGATAACCAACTGGCGGGACTGATAGCGGTCGCCGACCCGGTAAAAAAAGACTCCAAAGCAGCTATCGACAGACTGCATAAGCTGGGCATCAAGGTCATAATGCTGACGGGTGATAACACACTGACTGCCGCAGCCGTCGCACAACAGGTAGGCATTGATGATTTCAGGGCCGAAGCCATGCCTGAAGACAAGGAAAGGTATATCAGAGAGTTGCAGGATCAAGGACACAGGGTCGGTATGACAGGTGACGGCATAAACGACGCCCCGGCCCTTGCCCGCGCTGACGTTGGCTTTGCCATTGGCACGGGTACTGATGTTGCCATTGAATCGGCAGATATCACCCTGATTCGCTCTTCACTCCATGGACTGGCCGATGCCGTCGAGCTCTCCAGGGCAACCCTCGGAAACATTAAACAGAACCTGTTCGGCGCCTTTGTTTATAACTCTCTTGGCATCCCGATTGCTGCCGGAGTGTTTTACCCTTTCACAGGGATGTTGCTTAACCCTGTCGTTGCAGGAGCAGCCATGGCTCTGTCATCCGTCACAGTCGTCAGTAACGCCAACCGTCTGAGACGGTTCAAGCCAACTGCCAGGGAGGTCTGAACCATGAATATTTCCAAAGCAGCACAGGCCACCGGGCTGACCGCCAAAACCATTCGCTACTATGAAAGTCTGAAGCTGATCTCACCGGCCCACCGTCTCGATAACGGTTACCGTAATTATAATGAATCCCATTTACGAGAACTGTCTTTTATCAGTCACGCCAGAGAGCTGGGCTTTACTCTGAAAGAGTGCTCGGACCTTCTGGATCTGTACAACGACAACCATCGTAAAAGTGCTGATGTAAAATCACTGGCTCTGAAAAAAATGGTCGATGTTGAGGCTAAGATCAGCCAACTGCAGGTGATTCGTGACAGCCTGCAACAGCTCACCCAATGCTGTCATGGGGATGATCTGCCGGATTGCCCTATCATTGATCGATTGATCAAGGGAAAAGAAACGAATCCTGATATAGATGGTGCATAAAGCTATCGGAGTTGAAGTCATGAGAATGTCGGTGTTTTATGTTCAGTTTGCACCGATCTCACAGAAGCGCCTGGTACCCACAGGGCATAAAAGCACGACCAGGACAATGGCAGGCGGGAGTTCCCACGAAGAGAGTGGGAACGAGAGGCTACTTACTTGCTGGCAAGGTTGTTGACGATCTGGATCAGCAGCTCTTCAACTTTGTCAAAACGCCTGCTATGGTCAGCTAATTCCTCCTTCATCCATTCTTGTTCCTTCAGAACCAAGGCCACTGTGCCTTCAAAGCCAGTAAGCACTTGATTCATGCCAGCAAGTACCTGATTCATGCCGGCAAGCACCTGATCTTGCTTACTGAAGCGACTGTCCATCTCTTTCTGCATGCCATTAAAGCGGCTGTCCATCTCTTTCTGCATGCCACTAAAGCGGCCGTCCATCTCTTTCTGCATCCCCTCCTGTTTCCTCAGAAGCAGGGAGATTTTGCCTTCCATGCCAGCGAGCACCTTGTCCGATTGCTCCCGATGTTCTTCCAATACCGTGACTCTTGCCTCAAGGCTCATACTACTTGTCCTGTCTGGTTTTTTGTTTGAGAGTTGAGAATAGCAGTTGAAAGGAGAGCTGAAACTCGCTCCTAAAGAAGCTCATGAAAGAGCTTCTTTGGATCGTGCCATGATTAATGAGTGGCAAATACACTCATCTTTCCATCACTACTGAAACCGATCACCTTATAAGGATCTTTGCGGTCTCCGTACTCCATGCCTGGCGACCCCATAGGCATACCCGGAACAGTCAGACCGTTCACACCATCAGGCTTTTCAGTCAGCAAGCGCTTGATGTCCGCAGCCGGGACATGACCTTCAAAGGCATAATCACCGATAAAGGCTGTGTGGCAAGACTCCATTCCTTTCGGAATTCCGGCCTTGGCACGATAGGTGGCTGTGCCCGGCACATCATGGGACATGACCTTAAAGCCATTTTCTTCCATATGTTTTGCCCACTCTGTGCAGCAGCCACAGGCTGGGGTTTTGTAGAGCATGACTGTCGGCAATGACTCCTCCGCCTTGGCCAGTATAGACGACATTAAAACAGCAGTTCCCAGGAACAGGGCTTTCAGCTTTTTCATTGTCTCACTCCCCTACTTTCGTATTTTTTCAAAAATTCAACTTATTAAACGACGATGTTTAATAATAGCTATTCCAAAAAAGAGACATTGGCCAGATAGATCTCAGGTTGGGAGCGGTATACCGAAGATGGGGGCGCAGAAATCCAGTCCTGCAACGGTTCAGAGTCCAGCAAGATCAACTCTGCAACAATATAGAGAAGGGTAAAAGTCGGCTTACTGTCCGGGTGAGAAAACGGGATATAGTGATCCTCAGAGTCGCAGTCTGGACAGACCTGATTCGCTTTCTGCAGATGTTCTGCCGGGGAAGGAGTACAACAGTCATGATCCGCGGACAAATCGTCAGCCATGCCGACAACATCGGCTGACATCATCATGGACATGTCTGAGTGATCTGTAACCATAGCCTGTGACGACTCCATCAGGCAAACCTGCAACAGCAAAAACATTAGCAGGGCAATCATTGTCATACCAATGTTCTGCCTGTGTTTCAGGTTCAGGTGTAGGATGGACATAAGATTCAAGAGGTTATGGTTCAGCTTTTCAACTTAAACCATCCAGTAACTGGAAGGTCAATACATGAAAAGCTGAATAAGGAACGGTGTGAAACTGGCTGTGTACTTTAATCAGGCATTGTCTTCTTCTACTGCATCGTAGAGGCGCTCCAAAATATCAGGGACGGCAGACATCACCCGGTTCCAGCTGGGAATAAAGGGTCTTTCCATCGGATTTTCCAGAAAGTGTTGCCCAGCCGCCATGATATTTCTGGCAAAGAGCTCCACTGCTCGCTCTTCTGAATCACGATCGACGTGCAGGCCATTCATCATCGCATCATCGTAATAAGACTCAATGAAATCCAGTGCTACCCGGTAATAAGTTGCTTTGATCGTGCGGAAGGTTTCAGTATTGAACTGAACCCCATTGGTCGCCAACTTTCTGAAGACGGCCTTGATGATATCGTGGCTCATTTTGGAAAGACCGGAATTACGATCTTCTTCTGAGAGAGGCTGATGTTTATGATCATACACATCAGCAATATCTACCTGACACAGTCGTTTATTGGAATAGTTTCTCTGAACTCTGTTCAAGAAGGTCATCAGCCGGTCTGCTCCGAACAAGACAGCTCTTTACAAGACAGCTCTTTACAAGAAGTCTGAGCTCAGCTGCAGAGTATGATCAAGGTGCAAAAGCGATAACGAGAAGAAGGGAAACGATTTATGGGCGATTTTTACCAGAATGGCACTATCACCAATTTCCATAATTTAAGAGTACGTTCGGTTGAGGATATGGAGCAGGAGCTGCAGGCCTTTTCTCGACAGCGCCCTATGTCTCTGGTCTTACCTTCGCTGTTCTCCGAGTTGCAGGGGCCAGCCCTGAAAAATATTGTACAGGAACTCAGTCAGGTTCCTTATCTTTCCGAGATTGTCATTGGCCTGGATAGGGCCAGCGAAAAAGAATATACCTATTCAAGAGACTTTTTTGCCCAGCTGAATCAACACCACCGTATTCTATGGCAGGATGGTCCCAGACTTCGTGACATTGACCGTCTGCTTGAAAGTAAAGGGTTAGCCCCTAAAGAGGCTGGAAAAGGAAGAAACGTCTGGTACTGCTATGGCTATGTGCTGGCTTCAGCCAAATCAGAAGCCGTAGCCCTGCACGACTGTGACATCGTGACCTACCAGAGAGATCTGCTGGCCAGACTGCTCTACCCGGTAGCCAATCCTGCGTTTAGCTATGATTTTTGCAAGGGCTATTACGCAAGAGTAGCTGACAACAAACTCAATGGCAGGGTCAGCCGTTTGCTGGTAACGCCACTCCTGCGTGCCCTGAAGAAAATTCTCGGCCCTATGGAATACCTGGAATACCTCGACAGTTTCCGTTATCCCCTGGCCGGTGAATTTTCCATGCGAACCAGTGTTTTCAATGACATCCGGATTCCCAGCGACTGGGGTCTGGAAATAGGAGTACTCTCAGAAGTTAAGAGAAACTATTCCAATAAACGACTGTGTCAGGTAGATA
>NZ_JAHHPS010000368.1:0-1347 GCF_024606275.1 Endozoicomonas sp. SESOKO4
TCCTCAATTTCTTGCAATCCTCGCTACGGACGCTTAAGTCCGACAGGCTGCTAGGCGCCCCCATGGGAATCCCCCTCTGATTTCTTGAATCAGTGGGGGAGGATGTCAACTGAAGTGTTTTCCAATAATTAGATGGGGGGCAGGAAAAGTGCTTACCGGATAGCCTCTCAGGCCTATGATTCATTCATACATTTTTCATAGGCTTTTCTAAGCTCGCCTTTGTTGACGTCCCGGAAGAGTTCAGCTTTGGTTGAGTAATCTTTATACACCAGCCACCTTCCGCTAAGAAGAACACTAACACCGCCGTAATAATCTGTATCTGGTATGTTCTTGTCTCCGGCAATAATCAGGCAACAAGAATTATGCTTCCCAACCGGACAAGACACATCGTACTCTTTTAAAAGGGCGCATTGAGCCCCTGCGGCAGTATATGGATTTTCAGGCGTAAAATACCAAAATGTATCTGACGGGGTGTATAGATGCTGACAGTCACCTCCGGTGATTTGCGGGCCGGCATAACTTACATTGATAAAACCAATGCAAAACAAAAAAAGCAGCTCGTACTTCTTCATCACTTTCACCATGCCATCTTTTCGGCGAGTGGTAAGTATAGCCTTATCAATTTTGAGGGGCTTTTTTGTACTGAATATTTCACTCAGATTTCATGCCTGCAAAGCCCTGCTTCGGAAGGATTGCAACGCCATGAGCCAAAACGCCATGAGCCAAAATGGTGTCTCTGTAAAAAACCACCCATCAGGTGAAATCCGCAGGGATGCTTTCTAAAATCTTTTCGGGTGGGGCAAGACAGACGCTTATCGGAAATTCTCTCAGGACTATTACTCACTCATACATTTTTCATATCCCTTCCTGAGCTCGCCTTTATTAACGTCCCGGAAGAGCTCAGCTTTGGTTGAGTAATGCTTATACAACCTCCAGCCTTTAGTGAAGGTACTAACACCACCAAAATAGTCTGTATCAGAAGTTTTACTGGCACCGGCAATAGTCAGACAACACCGATGATGCCTCCCAACAGGACAATCCATGTCATTGTAATTGCAAAGAGAACATTGGGCCCCTACGACAGTCGAAGGATCACTGGCAGGAGTAAAATACCAGAACGTATCAGCAGGAGTGTATAGAAACTCACAATCACTTTCCGTTATTTGTGAACCGGCATAACTTATATTAATAAAGCCAAGGCCAACCAAAATAAGAAGTTCGTGCTTCCTCATTATTTCCACCATTTTATCTATTTGGTGAGCATTAAGTGTAGCCCTGCCAAATGTCACGACCACATCAGCGATACCATTAAAACCAATCCATCCAGCTCCATCGGAGACTGGCAAA
>NZ_JAHHPS010000369.1:0-1806 GCF_024606275.1 Endozoicomonas sp. SESOKO4
TCGTTACAAGGCCAACCGGTTTGTTGCTGCTTCCCTTGGCCTCGTCATGATGACTTCCCCTTGTTCAAATTTGCTCGCAGAAAACCTTTTATCAACGCCAGTGCCAGAGAAATTTGTTGTAGATAGAGCGATAAAAAAGTCTGGTTTTCTGGACGATTTGATTAATCACAATGCTTATTTAGGCCACCCCCTTTCTTTTGCTCTCAATCCGAATACGACCCATCTTACCTTTGTCATGAACCATGAAAATGAGCGGAGCGAAAAAACAGATTCAGATTCGCAAGAATCCGCGGGAGCTGCTGCACTGCAACCGCAGCCTTTAATTCAAATTCCGCTCCCACCAATGAACCATGCACAAATTACTGCCATTATCCAAGGGGTCAATACAGGCTTCGATGAAGACACCATAACCCTAAACAATATGTTGAGCTACGTCCCGGTAGCTCCACCCAATGAGAGCCTGACAATTCTGAGCATGATTCAGCAAGTGTTAAAAGCTCTCAATGTTGTGGTTGACGATGTCGAGGATGCGATGATAGACGTTCTGTTTAACATCCGGGGTACCGAATCTCCTGTCGATATGACCAAACCAGAAGACCGGGAGAACCTTGCGATGTTGATGGTGAGTTACTATACAGCCATCCATTCAAAGAGAGCACACCCTGAAGCGGCTCATTTATTTTTTAGCTCATTTCTGCTTCGTGCCACTAAATTGTCTGGTATTGGAAGACTGGTTGCCAAAAAAGGTGATCTTCTAGGTACAAAAAAACCAATAGAAAGTCACGAAGTTTTGAAAGCAAATGTCAAAGAATCTGGTAAAGTCTTCAATGGCCTGAAAGTGCTGGAAGAAATGCGCCTTAGTTTTTTGCTACAAGTAAATGATCCCATAAAATCTGAAGAACCTGAGACATTGGACGGACCATTGCTAATAGCCGCCTCCTCCCTGCTCAACAATGAGATTAATGAGAACGAAATGCCCCTTTATCAACGTAATATAAAATCAGCTGAACGAATGTCCTATCTGGTAAAAAAGTATGGTAAAGAAAAACCAGAATTAGTTGCCTCGAATAGTCAGTTCGTGAGTTTAATTGATGCCATAAGTCTGATTCTTGATCCTTTCGTTATACAACAGGCAAAGGTACATGTTGACAACATTTCCAGTTATTTTAGCGCATCAAATTGGGATGACACCATCACCAGCTCTTCAGAGATAAAAGACAAAGAACAAACATTATTCAAAATATTCGAAAAGGTATTAAAAGATGCAGAAGACTACCCGGGAAGTGAAAACCCTGAATTATTTCAAGAATTGCTTCTGGCCTTAAGACAATACATAGAGCAACAATTACAAAAAACTTTTCCTGATGAAAATGATTACCAAGTCATAATGGTCACCCTCGGTACAGGATTTGCCGACCTGATACAACAATCAGGCAGGATGCTGGCATTTCATATGGCAACTTTTGACATCAATGCCAATCAGCAGCCTTATGGAGTTAAACCTGACGAAGCAGCAAAGAAACAAGAAGGAAAACAACTCAGCAAAGAAGAGAAGAAGAGAAAACACTTGGAAGAACGGATAGAATACCTGGATGATTTCGTCGATTGGTTCATAGATAACTATAATTTTGCTATGAGGACTCCTTATAACTCTGACAGCAGTGACTCTGAGAGTATTGATTCTGACACCATTAATACTGGCAGCAGTGGCTATGACAGTAGTGGCTCTGACATTAGTGGCTCTGATATTCGTGATACCGACATGCCTGACTCTGATACTAGTGATACCGACATGCCTGACTCTGA
>NZ_JAHHPS010000035.1:0-3255 GCF_024606275.1 Endozoicomonas sp. SESOKO4
ACCTGTCCCGTATTGCCCGAACTGTGGGGCACGGTACCGAGATCGACTCCAGGCGTAAGCGTCTCAAGCGCTTCTTCGCCCGGAGTGGCATGGAGCTTGATAATATTTCCACAATGGTCGTTGACTGGATGGTGCCCGAAGGGAACTGGGTTGTCTGACTGGATCGCACCAACCGGGACTTTGGTGATGGTAACTTTGCAGGTACCAGAGAGAAGTTTGTTGCTTTCGCTGCTCCTGATGAAAATCGTCAGGTCCTGGCTGATTACATTGGTCAAACGACTAAAGAGAAAGGTCAGGTTGTTCCCAGTGCCAACAACAATTAGAGTATTACTGGATTGACCTGTCAGAGAAGCGATATTGAAAGCGGCTAATTGTTTTTAATGAAGCGTTTTTAAAAATGGGCTCAGAAGTCGAGCAGAATGTAGGCAGATTGCAGACCAAAAAATCGGCTGCATAAAGCAGCCTAATAGCTGTCGCACACTGTCAGTTTGAAAAAGCTATAGAATTTTGTCCTGAAGATTACTGGTTTTAATAAACAAAATCCGATAACAATTTCACTGCTATGATAAATGCATTTCCAGGAACAGTGGCTGTTCTTCTGGTGCAAATGCTATGTGCTTAATATGTTTTATATTTTTGTCGTGACTCGTGATCTCGGTCGTATCTGCCGATCTTTCAATGTCGGAAGTTGAAAGTAGCGGTTACGTATTGTTCTTGATGATGGCGAGCGAATTATAGAGGTCTGAAGGTCTCTGCGGATAATCAATAAAACTATAGACACTTATAAGTCGAGCTTATGTGTTCTGTATATCACTATTATCCGGGTTGGTTAAATCAGCTCATTACTTGATCAAACCCGGTTTAACCCTGAAAAAGTTATCGTATTTTATCCTGAAAAAAGCCAGGGAGGATGAAAAAGCAGGATAAATTTTCCTACAAAATGCTTATTTCAAATACTTATCTGCTTCACGAAAAAAAGCGCTAAGACTATCAAGTGTTGATGGGGTTTTTCTCTTTTGTTTGCAAGTCACAATTTTCTCGAGAACAGATGTTTGTTTTTTAAGATCAACCCAATGCCTTATATTAGTGTCATCATATTCCCTGTGCATGGCTACTCCTCATTGGATAATTGTTATAGGAATTTCTTTTGGGTACGCTTTCAAAAGATCCCTATAAAAAGTTTTATTATTGGTCTGGTGATGGTCAATAAATTATAAGAAGCAGGCTTATTTCTTGAATAATCAATAAATCAATGGAGTCTTATAAGGAAGACTTATGAGTAGGTGATTGTAAATCTATTTTTAATTCAAAACTTGTTCGGACTCCTTAGAAAAAACAAAAATTATCGAAAGATGACATACTCTTCTTTATAATTAAAAATCAATTATTTATGCGATAAATGTAATATTATTTTATGTCTGTTGAGATTGGTTTCAGCCATGTTTAATTTATGCCAACCGCGGTCGTAACGTCCTTTTTGAGTGGGCCATTGGTATCGGAGCAGTAGATGCATATCACATTGAGACAGCTTGCAATTTTTAAGGCGGTCGCCCAGTGCGGCAGAGTCACTGCAGCGGCAGAATCGCTGTTTATTTCACAGCCTGCTGCCAGTATGGCTCTGTCAGAACTGGAGAAGCATTTAGGTCCTTTATTTGACCGGCACGCTGGCGCGTCCATGACATTAAACGATTCTGGACGTGCATTATTACCATTGGCTGCAGAGCTGATTGACCGCGCCCATGAGATCGAAACGCAGTTTATAGAGAACAGCTGTTATGAAGAGGGAGCGCTGAAGATTCATGCAAGTTCCACCATTGGCAATAACCTGATGCCTCGTATCCTTGGGGATTTTTTCAAGGAATTCCCTCATATCAGGGCCGAATTGACGGTTGATAATACCCGTAGTATTCAGCAGAGAATATTGGCTATGGAGGTTGATCTGGCCGTAGTGGAAGGTAGCTGTCTGCACCCGGATATTGAAGTGATCCCCTGGCGCGAAGATGAGCTTGTTATTATTTGTCACCCTGATCATCCCATGGCCGGGAAGACAGTGGATCTTCAGTCACTGAAAGACGAAGAGTGGATACTCAGGGAGACAGGCTCGGGAACACGTGAACTGTTTGATGAAGTGCTGGCTGCACGCTTGTGTACGCCCAACGTCATTATGAGCCTTAACCGGGCTGAAGCCGTTAAGCAGGCTGTCATGGAAGGACTGGGTATTGGTTGTATTTCCAACCTGGCTGTATGGCGAGCCAGGAATGCGGGTCTGCTATCAACAATCAGCGTGTCTGACCTGACCCTGAATCGTCATTTTTATTTGTTACTAAACAGAAAAAAATATTGAAGTGGTGTGATCAAGAAAGTCTCTGATTTTATTTTGAGATGGGATGACAAGCTTTTAATCAGTTAATGATTGGCCGCTATCCATTCAGGTTGGCGGGATGTTACTGTTCCGTAGTCGTATAAAACCAACCCTTAAGATATTAGTTGAACGTAGGTGCATGTCACTAGTATACTTTCGCGCGCCGAAGGGGTGAAAAAAAGTTCTAAGATTTTCAGTTGTGTGAAGTTTTACCATCTGATGTTTAACTGTCTTCACACATCGCAAAGGCTGAAACCCCTGCCAGTTTCTGAGGGGCGGATTAAGACTTATCAGGCCTGTCATGATGTTCAGGTAAAATACAGGAATCTATGTCTGTAGAAACGACGTGGAGAGCCAAAAGCAAAGAGATGTTTAGAAGTGACAGTCGGGCCAGGTACCCGCATTTGCAACAGCCGCGTTTCTATCGTGTTGTCGTTGCTCAACTGTTGACTACAGTATCTCTGACATTGCTTTTGCTGCCGCTGGGTAAGTCTTTCGCTGTATCCGCTCTGTCAGGTGGTTTGGCATGCAGTATCCCCAATGCTTATCTGGTCTGGAGAGCATTTCGATATCGGGGAGCCAGTGCGGCGCAGGAAATAGTCAGGTCATTTTACCAGGGTGAAGCCGGAAAGTTTGCTTTAACGATCCTTGCGTTCATTCTGATTTTTACACTGATACCGTCAATCGAACCCTTGGCGATGTTCGGTGCATTTGCTTTGATTCAGGCAGTAAGCTGGCTGACCCCTCTACTAATAAAGACCACACCCAGCAGAACTGACCAGAACAAGCTGTCTACGTGAAACGCCCAAAAGCCCATTTCTTTTGCTTCAGCAGCAGTTTGGGCAAAAGTCCAGGTGTCTTCCGACAGAACACCCAGCTCATTGCCATAATTA
>NZ_JAHHPS010000370.1:0-1540 GCF_024606275.1 Endozoicomonas sp. SESOKO4
TCTTCACAGTGAACCCTGACGATCAATCGGGAATTATCGTTGCTGTCTGGCTGATTGGGGTCTGTCACATTCATAAGCCCTACTTCGAACTGGCCCTTATCCCTGTCGTATTCATCGTAGTCATACACAGGAGGGTCTCGCCATTCTGCGAATAAAGGGGGGGAAACGAGCTTCAGGGTATGGATTGTGCCCCGTTTGCCAATCACGGCTATTTTCCTGCCATCCGGACTGGAGGCTATGCTGGTGAGTGCCTGGGGCATGTTTTGAAAGTCAATGAGTTGAGCCTCCTGAGTTTCCCACTGATCTTCCTTGTTTAAAGCCACCAGATGGACGAACCGGTCGGTAGAGGCAATAAAGGCGGTGGTGGAATCATCGGGTAGTTTGGCAATGGTTACATCGTGCACTCCGAACCAGCTGTCCACTTTCTCAAGATCTTCCGGGTTGGAGACTGATTGCATCAGATGCAATTGTCCCTGATCGTATCGAAAAATCAGCAGGGTTTGGGTTTCGGCAGCAACGACAGCAAGGAAGTGTCCATCCGGTGATAGTGTCATGCTAACAATGTCTTTCAGAGCCGGAATGTCTGAAGATGAAGCGAGAGTGACATTCCGCCATTGATTCTCCTGCCATTGTTTATCAAGTTTAATCAGCGAGCTGGTAATGGCTATACCATTATCAACTTCCTGTATTTCATTAAAAGCCGCAATATATGTCAGGTTTGACAGTGGGATAGTGACCACAGGACCTGCTTTTTGGCCCTGGTATCGGGCTAATGGCTCCCCGAAGCGAGAGTCTGGCACTATAGTGCTGGGGGTAAGGACTCCCGACCATTTTTGAATAACGTCAAGGTTGTTGAAATCAACCAAAAAGCTGGATCTGGAATTAGTAGCATTATCAACAGTCAGCAGAATATGGGAAGTGTTGTAGAACGAAACAGAACCCTTATAGACATCCAAGGGTTCCCCATTGGCAGCCAACCCGCTGGAGTTCATTAACAGCAGACGATGTTGCCGGGTTTCTTCCGCTCCACTGGAGCTGGCGATCCATATAACAGCAATGAACATAAGGGCAAAGATGGGGAAAAACGTCTTTGATCTTATATTTTCAGATCTCATAATCAAAAACACCAGAAAGTCAGTGTGGACGTGATTCGTATCGCGGTCTTTTCGATAGATTCGGCGCGTTCGGTGGTACATAGACAACGACCCTCCTGAATCAGGTCATCAGACTGAAAATAAAACACACCGGCTGGCAAATTAAACCCGCGTGTACTGTAATCAGTCATCAACAACGTTGTCGTAGTACCTGACTTGGAAATGGTGGGTCCACGCCAGAAACTGAATCTATACGTAATTGTTGTTAACCGGTGAAGGCCGGTCTTCGCGTATTGGCATAACAAAATATATTGATTCAAAACACTAACCAATGGAGCTCAGGTGAAGATGCCAATGGGTTGATTGTTTTAAAGCGAAGAAACCCCTTGAGTGCAGATGGACTGCATAACGTCAGGCAAGGATCCTTGGCTCTCGGGAAGGATAGC
>NZ_JAHHPS010000371.1:0-1302 GCF_024606275.1 Endozoicomonas sp. SESOKO4
AATGAAAAAAGAGAACAGGTTTATTATTCTAATATTGTTTTTACTGCTATCCTCTTATTCAAACTCAGATGTTTTGCACTTCGAGTGGAAGTTAGAACACCACAGTTACCTACTACTGAGAGGTACAGTTGAAACATCCTGCCAAACCAGTCATAGCAGCGCTTTAACAGGGTTCAATGATCACTCATCGGAATTAGATGGTTCCACTCAACTTTCCACTGTTTGTTCAGGGCATGATTTTGCGATCTATGACGTAGCCTCTTCCACTCATTTAGTTTTTGATCAAAATAACCCCGGTTATGTTGTTCCAAAACTTTTTCGTACTTTATTAGGGAATGGCATTGAGTCTATTCAACATCGCTTGCATACTCAATACATTCTGAGAGGTCAGACGTCAACGACAGCAGGCAATATTGCTGAACTTTTATGTTGTATTTTCTGTAATCCTTTTTGTATGGGATTCAAGATGTACTTAAGAAATATTTCACATGGATCTGAAAATGAGTTGGCCAGAATTAGAGCGCTGGAAGCAGCAATGCCAAACCACTTGCCAGAACATGTCACTATCCATAAGCGCTCTTTATCTCATAAGGCCATGAGCAGTGACAACCAAATTATTTTAAACTCAAGCACAGAAATTGTAGACGGCAATAGTCATATATTTGACCTTTTCCTGAATACGCCTGAAACACACCAGTGGATAGCAGAGCATCTAAACCCAACGACCAACATTAAACTAGAGCTGATAATACCTGAGTTATTCGATATGGCCTTACCTGCAGAAATTCTTGTACAAGAGCAAAACGACACAAATAATAGAGAAAGCCTTCAACCATCGCATTTTGTATCATTTAATTTAGATAACGGAGTCAGAGTACAATACCACATTTATCAAGTGTCCACCCATAATATTCAGGTATTAGCGATTTTGGTCAGCACTCATGGTTATACCCTGACACTGTCGGTTGATGATTATAATGTCGAAGCTAACCAACCTCCTCCACATTATGCGGAATTACCAGAAAATTATCATTGTAACGGAGCATGTAATTGTGCTGCCTCAAGAATCATCTCTGATGAGCATTGAGCATTTAATGACAGACATAGTGCCATTTCCAGTTCTACGCACTCCGATGAATCATTCAAATAGTTATTAGAAACCTCAAAAAATTGTTATATGAACTTTTTTGGCTATTCTTAACCGCCAATATCAAAAAATTAACATTAGCCACGAATAGGTAATTGACAATGAAAAAAGAGAACAGGTTTATTATTCTAATATTGTTTTTACTGCTATCCTCT
>NZ_JAHHPS010000372.1:0-1071 GCF_024606275.1 Endozoicomonas sp. SESOKO4
GTTCAACCTCAGTGCGCTGAATCAGGTCACCAATGTAGTAGATGTTTTCTGCCTTCAGGCAGTTAGCACTACGTACGGTCAGTTCGAGATCATCCACAGGGCGCAGCAGAATAGGATCAACTTCATCCTCTTCCTTAACTGGCTCTGGTTCAGGCTCGCCTTCCAAATCAACGAATACAGCCAGCTGCTGTTGCAGAATGGTTGCAGCACGACGGATAGCTTCATCCGGGTCCAGAGTACCGTCGGTTTCCAGATCAAGAACCAGCTTGTCCAGATCGGTACGCTGCTCAACACGAGCGCTTTCAACGACATAGGAGACGCGGTAAACAGGGCTATAGGTGGCATCCAGTTGCAGACGGCCAATAGCACGAGTCTCTTCTTCATCCTGATGACGGCTGTCAGCAGACTCATAACCGCGGCCACGCGCTATTCTTAGCTGCATGTTCAAGTCGCCTTTCTCATTCAGATTGGCGATCACATGATCCGGGTTTACGATTTCAACATCGTGGTCCAACTGGATATCCGCAGCAGTCACAGGGCCGGAACCTTTTTTGGTCAGACTCAGTGTTGCTTCGTCACGGCCGGTCATGCGAATGGCAAGACCTTTGAGGTTCAGCAGGATGTCAATAACATCTTCCTGAACACCTTCAATCGCACTGTATTCATGCTGTACACCATCAATCTCAACTTCAGTCACGGCACAGCCGGGCATGGAAGAAAGAAGGATACGACGCAAAGCATTGCCCAAGGTATGTCCAAAACCACGCTCAAGCGGTTCCAGAGTTACCTTAGCGCGCGTCAGGCTAATTTCCTCGACATCAATGTGTCTAGGAGTAAGAAATTCAGTAACCGAATTCTGCATGGATGTTACACCCCACCTAACTGTCTATCCCTTACTTGGAGTACAGCTCGACGATCAAGTTTTCGTTGATGTCGGCTGACAGGTCACTCCGCTCGGGCAGCACCTTGAAGGTACCTTCCTTTTTGCTGGCATCAACTTCAACCCAGGTAGAAAACCCACGCTGAGCGGCCAGTTCAAGGGCTGCATTAATACGCAGCTGGTTTTTAGCC
>NZ_JAHHPS010000373.1:0-4172 GCF_024606275.1 Endozoicomonas sp. SESOKO4
AGTCGATCTCGGTACCGCGCCCCATAGTTCGGGCAATACGGGACAGGTTGACTGACCCCAAGAGGATGATGGCTTTAGTCCTCAATAGGGTAAAGTCAATAGTTTGCGTTCCAGCCTTTTCATGGACGCTGCCCAGCGTGCAACCATCGGTTTTTAAAAGAAGTTTTTAAAAGAAGTTTTTAAAAGAAAAACACTCTTATTTTCTTAATCTATCCTTCCTCTCTGTAAACATGAACGCAAGTATAGAACGATTAAACACTCTCTCTTTATAGCACTGCTGATATTGCTGCTACTAACGTGTTACTTCGTCTGCCAGGCTCACCCATTAACAAGCCGATTTGTTGTCGAGCTTGACCAGAAAACAGGTTCTCCAAACCAAAGCTTTTCTATAAAGCCTGACCAACATAAATTGCCCTGTAACCCGCCAGATGTTGTCGACACAGACGGCTATTCAAAATCAGCCTCGCTGCCTGAAAATAAGCGACATAAACTTTACAGTTACGGGGTAAAAACAACCATTATCGTATCGATTTCATGGCAGTTGCTTTTCGCCACCCACCTGCTGGTGGGTCACAAACTAATCTTGACTGCCAAAGATACCCCTCTATGCCCCTCCTCCTATTCGTGGCTACTTGTAGAAATGGTTGTCATAGTCGGCTGGCTCTTAAAAAACTATTGGCCCCCGGATTCACCGCTCTTTAATCTGATTGAAGAACAAGTGACAACACCTATTCTGACAAAGTGGGATCATGCGGCCATCACCATCATGTTAAACTCTGCAGCTAACCAACAGTCGCAACAGCCATCAGAATCATCGGGGCTTCAGGCCCCAAAGACAACCCCCTCCCTTATAAGCTCTTTCACTGGCCAACTGTATTCTGACTCTGGCGACGGTAACGAAGGCCCTCAACAACAGTCACATACTTTGGGTTTAAATTGTTTCGTCTTTCCATGCAACGGGGTTTGTAGTTTCAGACCGTCACCCGACAGCATAGAGCTCGCTGAATGGTCACTGAATTCCTTAGAAAGCTCATGCCCCCATCTCGCGTATGGACAATGTCTTCGTTGCATTGCTAATTTCGACCCTTCAGACACTGAAGATTCTCAACAAATGCCTTTCGATATGTTGGATTATCTCTTTGGTATGGAACGCCAGTCTGCTTTTGGCGAATTATTTGAGTCACAGTCGCATGGCATTGATGACAACCCGGCCAATCGCCGCAACGCTGTATGCGGAACGGCCTCAGACGGGGTCGCCTCAGACGGGGTCGCCTCAGACGGGGTTGCCTCAGACTCAATGAGTACAGAGACAACCTGTTCAACTGCACCTACCGGGCAACTAATCTGCGACACAACAGTGATCGGCAAGAATGGCCAGCCGCAACGATCCGGAACCGTCTGCGAGAATGCCACAGTCCTGGCGTTTCACAAAATGCCTGCCCACGGCAGGCAAAAAACCTGTGACATGATAGTGATCGGAAAGGATGGTCAACCTCGGCCATGCGGAGCAGTCTTCATAAGTACCAGAACCCTGTCGGTTCACAAAAGAAACATTCACTCAGGGCAAAAAGTCTGTGATGTAACAGTGGTCGGGGATGATGGCAAGCCGCGGCCATGCGGTAAGGTCTTTAAGGGCTCACAGGCCATATCGGATCACAAAAGAAGAAGCCACACCGGGCCACAAGCCTGTGACATGATTGTGGTCGGGGAGGATCACCAGCGGCGGCCATGCGGGATGATCTGCAAGAATATTCGAGCCCTGTCGGATCACAAAAGAAGACATCGAAAACGCAAGCTTTTGGATGAGAGGCGAAAGGATAACCCGAATCCTTAACGTAAAGTGAATAGATATAGATGCAACCTTTTGAAGGGACTTTGCCCGGATGCCCCTATTTGTGTTTTGACAGAAAAACATACTTATTTTCTTGGTCTATCCTTCCTTTCTGTCAACCATAAAACAAGGAAAGAATTATTAAACACTCACTCTTTGCGATACTGATAATGTTGCTGCTATCTTCGCTGTCTGTCGCTTGTCGGGCTCAAACGTTGACTGAACGTTATGTTGTCGAGTTTGAAAAGAATGGTGTTTCTCCAAACCAGAGATTTTTTAGAAAGCGTGAACGACATATACTGTCGGACAACCCGTCAGACATTATCGACACAAACGGCTATACAGGATCCGTTTCGGTTTCTGATACCAAACGACAGAAACCTTACGGTTACACATTAAAAACGACTATTATTAAATCAATTTCGTGGCAATGGCTTTACGCCACTCAACTATTGGTTGGTTTCGAACTGACCCTGACCATCAGAGACAGCCACCTGAATTCCGGCCCTTATTCATGGATACCTGCAGAAGTTGTGGTCGCTGTCGGCTGGCTTCTAAAAAGCTATTGGAGCTTCTATTTTCCGCTTTTAAACCCGATCGAACAACAAGAGGCATCTATAACGACACAAGGGAAGCAACTGTTTGCGGCGATCACTATGGTGTTGGGCTCTGGGCATAACCAAACACCATACCAGTCATCAAAATCTTCGGAGCAGCAAGCCCAACAAGCCCCTTCCCACCTCACAGGCTCTTTCATTAGTCTCCTGGATTCTGACGCTGGCGATGGTGACAGAGGCTCTCAACAACACAAACATACTTTGGGTTTAAATTGTTTCGTCCACCCCTGTAATGGTGTTTGCAATTTACGACAATCGTCTAATAGAAAAAGAGACACTGTGTCTCTCTTCGAGCAGTCCGATACACTGATAGCGACTTCAGGAACAAAGACAGAAATAGAAACCACCCAACCGGGAGCAATACCCATACAAAGCTCATGCACCGATTTAAAGAATGAAAACTGCCTAAGCTGCATAAGCCATTTTGAGCCTGACAAAGCTACACATTCCCCAGACATTTCACTTTTCGAACCATCGAATGAACTGCAATTCTCATTCAGGTCAGACCCGCTATTTGAACCAAAGTCGTGCACCATTAATGACGACCCAGGCAAGGGCGGCATATATAGAGACGGGGTCGCCTTAGACGGGGTCGCCTTAGACGGGGTCGGCTCAAACCCATTAAGTACAGAGGCCGCCAACATAACTGACACTGTCTGGCCACTTAATGAGGATGAGCCAATGTCTGGGAATTGGTCTTCCATCGCTAATGATTTTGCGGATATTAGTGGGTCACTCGATTCGCGCTGTCTTCTCGAAAAAGCCGCTTTTATCCTCTCACTTAACCATTCAGAAACACAACACACAACCACTCAATCATCTCTATCGAGTCAGAGCCAACCATCGCTTTCCCTGACAGCCGCAATGCAGGTCTCAAACAACAGTGGGCAACTAACCTGTGACTATACAGTGGTCGGAGAGCATGGCCAGCCACAACTTTGCGAAAAGGTCTGCAAGAGTGCCAAAGCCCTGTCGGATGACAAAAGCAGAGTCCACACCACACCAAAAACCTGTGACTTAAAAGTGCCCGGGGAGAATGGCCAGCCGCGGCCATGCGGGATGGTCTTCAAGAATGCTCAACTTCTTTCAAATCACAAAAGAAAAGATCACACCGGGCCAAGAATCTGTGATGTGATAGTGATCGGAAAGGATGGTCACCCGCAGCGATGCGGGGCGGTCTGTAAGAATGTTTCAGCTCTGTCGTCTCACAAAAGCGGACGCCATACAGGGCAACGAACCTGTAACATGATCGTGGTCGGTGAGGATGGCATAGCGCAGCCATGCGGGAGGATTTACAAGAATGCTCAGCTTCTGTCGGCTCACAAGGGCGGATACCACACTGGGAAAAAAACCTGCAACCTGACAGTGGTCGGTGAAGATGACCAACAACGACCATGCGGGACGGTCTGCAAGAATGCTCAATCTCTGTCATCTCATAAAACACAAATCCACACCGGACCAAAAATCTGTGACGTGACCATAGTCGGGGAGAATGGCCATCAGAGGTCATGTGGGAAGTTCTGCGAGAATCTCAGAGTCCTGGTGAATCACAAAAGAACACATCGAAAACGCAAGCCTGACGATGTCGACCAGAATCGTGCACTTCGATTTCTAAAGAATAAAAAGAACAAGTAAAACCCGCCCTGTCATGAGGCTTTGTCTGGTAATTCCTCTAGCAGCCTGTCGGACTTAAGGCTGTCCTACTGCGGTTGCAATAAATTGGT
>NZ_JAHHPS010000374.1:0-16261 GCF_024606275.1 Endozoicomonas sp. SESOKO4
AGTCGATCTCGGTACCGCGCCCCATAGTTCGGGCAATACGGGACAGGTTGACTGAGCCCATCTGGATGAGGCCAAAAATAACCAGCACAACGAGGTAAATACGGGATTGATGCCAGCCAAGAGAGGTTTTGAGGTGCTTTGCCAGTGAATGAGTGTGTTGCACGATGAGTTAATGGGCTTGCAGAATACCTGCTATCGGACACCTATTAACCTTTTCTTATCAAGCTTTGTCTCGAAATTGTCCCCTGCAGAGGCTCGCGAGGTAGCCGGCAAAGTAGTGCCCTATGTCATTGAGCAGAATAAGGACTTGTCAGAGATGAGTCTGCATGTGATAACAATTTTCTCAGACTCCATTAGGGAGGATGGGTTTGATGTGTTGACGTTGGCCACAGAGTGAGGAATAAACTATCTCTAGAGTACTCCTCACTTAACACTAATGAGTTAAAGGCATACAGTCCACGCCTATCTCTTGAAAATGAGAAACTATTTTTTTAAGCATGGGGTGTTCTTTGTAGTTAAATAAATCATTTCCAATACTGATTATTTTGTTGCTATTTCCATAAATAAGTTTGGCTGTGATCAAGGCTGTGCTGGAAAAACCAATGATATAATCATATTGATTTTTTATCATTAGCAACTCAATGGGTGATGAACCTGAGTATATTTTAAAACTTTTGGAACAAAACTCTATTTTTTTATCATGCCTGTTTGTTGGGTGCGGGATAAATAGTATATCTTTTATATTTTCCGAGCATAGATAACTAAGAAGGTTCTGGTTAATAGCTTTTGAGGCAGCTTCATCTGTAATGCCCGAGTTGGTTAGAGGTTGACCGATGATGAGTGCAGACTTAGTTTCTTGATTGTTGCGTGATATTGAAAATTCTGTTGTAAAGGGTGGGAGGTCTTTTGTCTTCTCTGCTGGTAAGTTTTCTGAGGTTCCCGGAATGGTATAAATATGGGATACCTTGTTGCTCAGCATCCCATGTCTGTCTTCTTTAAAAGGCGTGTACTTTAGACCGATCGCTTTATCAATAAGAGATTTCTTTCTTTTGCTTACTCGTTCTAACTTGTTTTTTGAAAGAGGGTGAATTATCAGGTTAAGAGTTCCGTCAGGTATTATATTAAACGTGACTTTCTTTTCTGGAAAGTGCTTCTTTGAGGCAGCAATGAAATAATTGTATCTTGTGCTGGATATTGAAGTTGAATGAAAATTTATAGATTCTGGGTTGTTGCTTTTAATTATTGAAAAAATGAATTTAATGTTTTCTCGGGTAGATAGCTTTCTTGCAAATATTGAAGATTCTCGATATTTGAGAAGAAAAACATTTTTTAAGCCGTAGTCTTTTGCTGCTTCGTAATTCTGCTTCTTAAAGCAGAAGAAAAAAGAATCAGTGTCTTTGGAAATCAGTATTGAACTAACTAACTGGAATGATGAGTTAATGAAGAAGATATTAATTGATGAGTTCTTTGTTTTCATGGTGGATCAATTCTGTCTATGTGTTGGATTATTTTTTAATAAAGAGATTGGGGAGGCTGATTAGCTTCATTAATTGGTCTTTTCTTATAAAAATGAATATATAAGCTATAGTAATCTGTGTTTCTCCCCCGAGAACCTTGGCAGGGAAAAGCTTAAGCAGCTTGTAACCTTTTTCATGTGCGGTTTCAATTTCAGAAGGTGTGGCAACACCAGGAATAAAAGGCAAGTTGAGAGTCTCTGACTTTTTTACAACCGTGAGATTGCAACATCTCATTTGAGATCACGGCAAAATCATGAAAGTGTTGGCCTGGCATGGGCTTTAGTAAGGTAGCGTGTACACATTGGCTGTCTTGTGTACTCTTCAGGACTCTTTTGAAGGTTTCCGTATTGTTTAGCAGTATGACTGCAATTTGATCAAATCCTGCCAAGACTTCTGCATCATCATTTCTTCTAATTTGACACTCATCTTTTCTCATCGAAATATCAAGCTTCCAGTGAAGTTTATTCCTGATGCGACATATTCCCTGCTTGATATGGGAGACTAATAATAGAGATTTTTGAAATCAAATCCTGAGCACTCGTGCTGAGGTCATATCCTGATGTTACAGGCATAAGGTGACAGACGTATGAGTAAGAAAACAAATATAAGCTACAGATTACTGGATTCACGGGCTTTCATGATTTCTCCGTGATTTCGTCTGGTTTTTTCGGAATTTCGACGTGGCTACCGCACGAGATGCTATGGCAGAATTATATATGCTGCATTTTTGGCTTCAATAGGTATTAATGTAATTTCGATTGGTAGAGGCTGTGTAAACAATGCCAGAGTCGTCGGTATTATCTTTGGTTTTTGGTGTTTTTACTTGCATGTGTGCGTAGATGTTTTGTTCGAGATGATGCTTTCTAGACAGATGACGAAGGTTCACGATTGTCGAGCGATCTGGAATAGCAAGATCCAGGGGATTCTCCGGCTTGGTTTGGCCGGAGTTATTGCATTTCAAAGTGGAGTTAACACAGGCTCCAAAGTAACAGTCAGAATGATAAACCAGTTTCTCAAGGACGGAAGGCATATACTTCTATGCATTCCTGCCACCGCCCCAAAGATTTTGTTTTTTCACAAGCCTGATCACTTCAAAGGCGAGTGCCTTCTGAGCCTTTTTATCAAATCGCTTATAAGCAAGGTTATAGTGCCTGAAAAAAAGCACTCTATCCTTAGCGGTAAAATGTTTGAAGGATATTCTCTTAATCAACTGGACCAGATTCTTTTTCACCAGTGAAAGAGGCACTTCTGAGTGGAAACTGTTGCGTTCAATATCGATCATAACGAAACGTGGAGGCAGGCTCGGTTCCATCAAAATATTGCCTGCGCGCAGGTCTCCATGAACAATACCTGCTTTGTGCATCTGACCAATATAGTGGCCAAAAGCCTTGATCCATGCTTGACGCATGGGCTCATCATTTTCAGGTTTTTTGACCAGATATTCAGAGGCAGAGCCATTAGGACCCGCTGCAGTAATTAAGTAGTGATTCTTATTTTTGAGCACTCCGGATGCCAATATTTCCGGAATTTCAAACCCCGCATCCACTGCAATTCTGGCCTGTTTCACCCAAACTTCACAACGAGTGCCCCTGATTTTGGACTTAAGAATTTCCAGGTTGCTCTTGGGTATGAACTCTTTGAAGTAGCAGCCAGGAGTGCCGATATAGCGTGCCATTCTGGCCTGTTTGGAACAGCTGATCCACTCCCAGTTGTCAGGAAGGATATTGTTTTCAAGTTGGGAAACATCGTGCTCAAAGTCAGGCTGCATAGAACGGTTTTTTTGCTCACTGGCTCAGACAATCTGATGGAGCGAGAGTATAACAGATAGATCATTGATCTGAGGAGTGATTTATTCTGCAGCTTCCGCTGGGCCGGATCATATTCAAGTCACAACCCAGTCGCAAAAATCAGTGCTGATCGTCATGTAATTCCCGTCTCATTGTCTCTGGTTTAAAAAATACCCGGGAGTGGCATTTTTTAGTTGGCGCAAGCAGCTCACAGAAAAAAACGGTGCGAAAGCCTTTAAGTGATAAGAGTAATTGTCGATGCCGATATAAGCAGCAGACAAACCAGAGGAAACTGTATGCCTGCAGTTCAACCATCTAAAGCACAGACCCATTATCTGCCCAGAGATAATGACTATGTTTATTCTCACAACCGCTTTGGTCGTGGTTGCCACTACGTTGGTCGGTTTCTGTCCCGACCGGTTTCACTGGTCGCCAATTCGGCAACAAAGCTGTTCGCCCATGACCGGCCAGGCAAAAGCAACACGCCTGCCGAAGGTGAGAAACGGAAGCAAAATGTACCACTGTGGGCCAGGAAGGTAGCCCGGGCGACTGCCGTTACGCTATTTCTGGTACCCTCATTGGCATTGGGAGCATTGGGGTTCTCCCTGCGCATGATCGGCAATCTGTTCAGGAACGAAATTTCCCTGATTCAGTCTTCAGTTCCACCCGCAATTTATAATCCTGAGCGGGGCCTGCATTTGATGACCTATAACACTGGCCTGATGCCGTCGTTTATCCGTAACCTGAACGACCTGCGCTCATCACAGCAGCGTAGTCATGAGATTGCCGAAGCATTAACCCGAAATCCTGATGCTACTCCGGATGTTGTCTGCTTCCAGGAGGCGTTTGACCAGCAGGCGACGAAGCAGCTCTGTAAGGATCTCAGTGGCCACTACCACCATATTGTTCACAGTGTTGCGCCCCGGGAAACCGGATTGAGCAGTGGTCTGGCCATTGCCAGCAAATATCCCGTAAAGGAGGCAACATTCCGGCCTTTCTCTGATCTGGCAGCAGAAGACCAGCTGGCCAATAAAGGCTTGCTGCGGATCGTGCTGGATCTCGGCAACGATAAAACGGCCGTTGTTTATAATACCCACCTTCAGGCCAAGGATGGTCAAACCTATGAGGCGATTCGCTATAACGAGCTGCTTCAGATAAGAGCTTGGGTTCAGGAGGATAGCGATAACGACAGGCGTAATAACATACACCACCATGGCACCTTCCTGATGGGAGATCTGAACAGTGCCCGGTCAGACGAGCAGGGTAGGGTGAGTAAAAACTCAGAGTTCGAAAATGCCATGATGGCACTGGGAACAGGTTTCTCTAACAGTTACTACGATACCCATGATGAAGAAAATGATACCCGGCTGGTTGACCGCAGCGAGTCATTTTTTGTCAACAGTGACCAGGCAAGCATCGAGCCGGAAGATCGTCGGGAGCCCGATGGAACATGGTATCTTGGCGCCGGAAACAGAATGCATCAACCATGGGGTAGCAGGCGCTGGAAAGATCATCCCGAGGTGGCAAGGCAGTGTATTTATGACTTCCAGATGGTTCATGGGGACACTGAAAAAAAATGGGCATCCCATACAGAAATACGGCAACTGGGGCTCGATGTTAATAATGATCTGGAAAGCGGGTTATCTGACCATTTGCCGGTGTCGGTTATCTATCGGGAAGCGGAAGGATTTTCTGCTGTCATTGCTGGCTTGGAGCTGGAGGATTATAAGGCCCCGAAGGTCAGGGAACTGGTTAATAAACTGAAGCTTGCCTATGGCCATCGGTCCGGTAATCAGATCAGCGAGAATCTGGTTGATCCGCAGTTCGCAGGCGTCAATCCCCTGCATAAAATTGCTGAACTCAGGGATCAGAATGAAGGGGAACCTGATATTGTGAGTGAGCTTAACCGGCTTGAAAAAATGGTCAGGCAAAGCATGAATCCTGTTTCCGAAACGCCTGGGTCGAACATCGGGTAAACTGTAATTTCTGTAATGCGGTTGTTTACGCTATTGTCATTTATTTTATGACATAATGAGAAGTGCTGTTCCTCTATATGGATTCAACGAATGTGTATAGTAAATATCGGTTTTCTATACATGTTCTGATAACCTGTATAGAAAATGGCACTTTCCTATACATGTTGTGAGTCACTGTGACCCCTTACCAACCAACTGATCTACCCCTGCCCCGGGAAAATGAGCTGGAAACACGCCGGGTATTAAAAAAACTGGCTTTAGCCCACCGGCATCTGGCAGAACTTAAAGGAGTAGTACGCTCTATTCCCAACGAAACCATCTTGATCAGCACCCTGACGCTTCAGGAAGCCAAAGACAGCTCAGAGGTGGAGAATATTGTCACAACTCATGATGAACTGTTTAAAAACAACCTGACAGTGCTACCCTACAGCCCGGCAACCAAAGAAGTTAAAAGCTACTCCAGGGCACTGAGCCGTGGCTTCGATACCGTCAGAAAAACAGGAATGCTTCGCTTTCAGGATATTCTCGATATTCAGCAAACACTGGAAGAAAACCGGGCAGGCTTACGCAAATTGCCCGGTACCGAGCTAAAAAACACCTCCACGGGTGAAGTTATTTATACCCCTCCTCAAAACCCGGAAAGGGTTGAGTCACTTATGACAAACCTGGTGGCTTATCTCAATGATCATGGGCTTTCAGACAATGATCCGTTGGTGAAAATGGCGGTTATTCACTTCCAGTTTGAAAGTATTCACCCATTTTACGATGGGAATGGCCGAACAGGTCGAATCATCAATATACTTTATCTGGTCACTCAGCAGTTGCTGGACCTGCCAGTGCTCTATTTAAGCCGTTATATTATTCGAAACAAGGCTCAGTACTACTCACGGTTACAGGCAGTGAGAGACCTTCAGGATTGGGAAGGCTGGTTACTGTTCATGCTTGAAGCCGTATCAGAAACGTCAAAAGAAACCACAACTCTGATTGATGAAATAAAAACCCGGATGCAGGCTGTAAAGCATAGAATGCGTGAAGAACTACCTAAAATTTACAGTCAGGATCTGCTCAATCATCTGTTCTGCCATCCTTACACGAAAATCGAGTTTATTGAAAAAGAGCTGAATGTTAGCCGACTGACCGCCACCAAATACCTGAATCAGCTGTGCAGCAAGGGCTTTTTGCTTAAGCAGAAAATGGGGCGAAGCAATTATTATATTAACGAGCCTCTGGTTGACTTGTTCCTGAATATTGGTCAGTGATCATCATCGATTTGGGAAAGTCAGCCATAGAGACAAGCTCTCAGATCGGTTGCCGAAGGGTACTTTTCTGCATCGTGCTTTTCAAAATCCTTGTTTGTTACAATAGCTGATCAGAAAAGGTATTACGGATTCCTGAATGAGCCAGCTGTTACATCAATTACTCTTTGATCAGGCTGAAAAAGCACCTCTGCATGAGGCTCTGGGGGTGAAATCTCAGTGGTATGATTATGCTTCGGTTGCCTTGCACGTAAAAAGTGTAGCCTCAGGCTTGCAGAGACTGGGACTATCCAGACATGAGAGGGTGGCTGTTTATCTGCCAAAAACCGCTGAGGCTGTTTTCAGTTATTTTGGAGCAACGGCAGCCGGTGGGGTCATGGTTCCGGTCAATCCTGTGTTAAAAGCGCCTCAGGTGCAGCATATTCTGGCGGATTGTAAAGCCAGAGTTCTGATCACGAATAAGGCTCGCTTCAGGCAGATGGAGGCCAGCCTGACTGATTGCCACGATCTGAGCCATGCCATTCTGGTGGATGGGTTCTCAGAGGAAAAAAGTCGTGTTCGGGTTATTGCCTGGCCAGATTTCCTGAAGGAAGAGGACACCTGGTCTCAACCGCCCACTATTGATATGGATATGGCGGCCATTCTCTACACCTCCGGAAGTACCGGTAAGCCCAAGGGGGTCGTGCTTTCTCATCGTAATATGGTGGCCGGGGCGTATAGCGTCTGTGAATATCTCGGGAATACCCATCAGGATCGACTTTTATGTGTACTGCCATTTAGTTTTGACTATGGTTTCAGCCAATTAACCACTGCCTTTGCTTCCGGTGCCAGCTGCTACCTGCTGGAGTATCTGCTGCCCGGAGATATCATCAAACAGGTGGCTCAGCAGAAAATTACCGGCCTGGCTCTGGTGCCTCCTCTTTGGGTGCAGCTTTCTGAAATGAGCTGGCCTGAAGAAGCGGCATTGAGTCTGAGGTATTTCACGAATTCGGGTGGGGCTATGCCATCGTCAATACTGGATGCGCTTAGAAATAAAATGCCACAGGCTTCACCTTATTTAATGTATGGCTTGACGGAAGCTTTTCGATCGAGCTATTTGCGACCTGAAGACGTGGATCATCGTCCAGGCTCTATGGGCAGGGCTATTCCCAATGCTGAATTACTGGTCATCAATGAGAGTGGGTTACCCTGTAAACCCCATGAGCCGGGTGAGCTGGTTCACCGGGGAAGTCTGGTGGCGCTCGGTTATTGGAATGACCCTGAACGAACCAGAGAGCGTTTCAAACCTGTACCTTTGTCTATTCAGGAAATCCCAACCCCTGAGTTGGCTGTCTGGTCGGGTGATATTGTCACCCGGGATGAAGACGGTTATTTGTATTTTGTTGGCCGCAAGGATGACATGATCAAGACGTCGGGCTACCGGGTCAGTCCCAGTGAGCTTGAGGAGCTAATGTACACATCCGGGATGGTAGCTGAAGCAGCGGCTATTGGTGTTTCCCATCACCGGCTGGGTCAGGCTATCGTGCTAGTCGTGGTATCTGCGACAGATGAGCCTGTTGAAGAGAAAGCGGTTATCAAACATTTCCAAAAACACGTGCCAACCTACATGGTGCCTTTGCGGGTGATTACTCAAAGTGCTTTAGCCAGAAATCCAAACGGCAAAATAGACCGAAAAACCTTAGCTGCAGAATACGAAAATCTGTTTGTATCCGGAGAAAATAAATGAGCAAGCAGCACGATCGTTTGCAGAGAATTTCAGTTAAGAATAATCGTCTTCAGGTCGCAGGTCGTCCTGCTGATCAGCTGGTTGCCATGGCGGGCGGAACACCTTGTTACATATACGACAGAGATTCTCTCACTGAGCGGGTGCAGTCTCTGCGAACGGTGATGCCTTCTGACTTAAAGTTGCATTATGCGATCAAAGCCAACCCAATGCCCGCCGTTGTTCATCATATGGCAGGTCTGGTGGATGGCCTGGATGTGGCGTCCCAGAGGGAGATGATGGTTGCTATCGGTTCGGGTGTTGATCCTGAATCGATTAGCTTTGCCGGGCCTGCAAAAAAAGTAGAAGAACTCAGGGCGGCTGTCGCTGCAAGCATAGTGATTAATGTCGAATCCAGCCTGGAGCTGGAAAGGCTTTATCAGCTTTCCTCTGAGTTGCAGTTGAAGCCCAAAGTAGCTTTTCGCGTAAATCCAGACTTTGAGCTTAAGTCGTCTGGCATGAAAATGGCCGGCGGCCCAAAGCAGTTTGGTATTGACGCTGAATTAATGCCTGAAATGTTATCTGAGCTGGATACCGGAAAAGTGGACTTTTATGGTTTTCATATTTTTTCCGGATCACAGAATCTGAATCCAGATGCGTTGATTGATGCTCACGGGAAAACATTTGAGCTGGCTGCACGACTCTGTGAGTTGGCTCCTGTCCCGGTTCAGCATATCAACATCGGTGGTGGTCTGGGGATTCCTTATTTTCCGGGTGAGCAGGCACTGGATATTATCCCCATTGCTGAACATCTTCAAAAGCTGATGGGGGCTCGCACGGGTCGACTAAAAAATGCTGAAATGGTTATGGAGTTAGGTCGATATCTGGTCGCAGAAGCGGGTTACTACTTCTGCCAGGTTACGGATAAAAAAGCATCCAGAGGGCAGACTTTCCTGATGACCGATGGCGGGTTACATCATCACCTGTCAAACTCTGGTAATTTTGGTCAGGTTATCCGTAAAAATTACCCTGTTCTGATTGCCAATTGCATCACATCCGAAGAGAAAGAAACCGTTGAGATCGTTGGGCCGTTATGCACGCCCCTGGATATTGTTGGGGCCAAGCTGGAGTTGCCTGTGGCAGATGTGGGTGATCTGGTTGTTGTGTTTCAGTCGGGTGCTTACGGAGCCACAGCCAGTCCGCAGAAGTTCCTGAGTCATCCTGAAGTGAAAGAGCTTCTGGTTTGAGACAGGTCAGTCGGTATCGACAGGATTGCGAAGGTAATGGCTATGGTCTATACATTTTGTACGCATTATTGTACGAATCTTTACATACGAATAAAACGGGAGAGAGTATGGAAACTGTATAGGTGAAAGTATCTGACTTTCGAGAAAACTTGCAGGTTTGGCTTGCACGGGTCAGCAATGGAGAAAGCTTGGCCCTATCCAGACATGGTGAAATTATTGCACGTATTATCCCTGAGCCAGATGGGGAGAGTGAGGCTAGAAACAGGTTAAACAAAATGGCTTCTCAATGCCAGATAGGTGATGTTATTTCACCGCTCGGCGAAAGCTGGGATGCAGAGAAGTGATCATCCTGGATACGCATGTGCTGATATTTGATGCTATCGCCCCAGACAAATTGTCAGCTAAAGCGCACAAAACTCTCGAAGCAGCAAGAGAGAAAGGCGAACTCGCATACTGTGATATTTCTATGTGGGAAATTTCTATGCTGTTAGCAAAAAAGCGTTTGACCCTTAGTGTGGATATTAGTAGCTTTCTTAAAGATGTTATTAGTGCTAACAGGCTTACTGTACTTCCTATATCACCAGAGATTGCAAAACTCTCTATCAGCTCTTGTTTTAGCCATAAGGATCCTGCTGATCGTCTCATTGGTGCCACCGCGATCTACTACCAGGCATATTTGGTAACATGTGATAGTAAACTTACTGCGGTAAGAGAATTGAAGACATTGTGGTGATTGCCAGCCAGTTATGTTGGCCTATCTGTAAAGCAATGAGTGTCGGGGCATTACAGGCCGATGAGCGGTGGCTCGCGGGAAAACGATTGTTGCTGTCTCGTTTGAAATTTTTTTCTCAGCAGAAGCAGTACAGAGGCAGTATTTCGGCAGACAAAGTGAATGCCAGTTAACTCAGGTTTAGTGGTGTTGGCGACACCCTGTAGTGCTGTTTTTGTTGCTCAGGGCGAACGTTATGGGACATAACAGCTTGGCTGTTGGCTACAACATATAGCCTTTTTATTTTGTAGTTTATAAACTACAATTTATTATATGATCACCATTAGAGAAACTGAAACCTATCGTAATTGGGAGCGCAAGTTAAAGGATGCCCGGGCAAAAGCCACCATAGCAGCTCGAATATTTCGCTTGGCTAACGGCCTTCCCGGTGATGTTTCCCCAGTTGGTCAGGGGGTCAGCGAGCTGAGAGTTCATTATGGCCCCGGATACCGAGTGTACTTCCGCCAACAAGGAGGCGAGATCATTCTTCTGCTGTGTGGAGGGAACAAGAGCACGCAGAGCAAAGATATAGAACTTGCTAAACAGCTGGCAAAACAATGGAGGAAAAAATGATGACTGAACCCGTATACGATTACGATCCCGCAGAAGCACTGTACAGCCCGGAAGCCAGAGAGGTGTTTATTACTGATGCTTTTGAGACTGGTGACGCTTCTTATATTGCCAAGGCTCTGGGGGTTGTTGCCCGGGCTGAGGGTATGAGCAACGTTGCCAGACAAACCGGCCTTTCCCGTGAGCAACTGTATCGCTCATTTAGCGAAGACGGAAACCCAACATTAAAAACCATCCTGAGCGTTATGCAGGCTCTGGGTTTTGGCATCACTCCAAAATCTCAAAAAGCCTGACACATTGGGCTCATTTCGAAACAAAAAACGACTCAGGTAGCCCGGTTAATATAGCCCAACAAACTACCAACTGTTTCGAAGATGGTCGCATCAATATCATCATCGGCTACGTTGATGCCAAAAGACTCTTCCATAGCGGTAATCACCCCCACTACGGCCATGGAGTCAAACTCAGGAAGAGCACCCAGAAGTTGGGTCTCTTCGTCAAAGGTCTGGGTCTCGACCTCCAGCACTTCCGCCAGTATCGTTTTGAGTTCGTCAATGTGTGCCATTTATGTTTCCTGGTGCTGCCGCTCTGGAGCCCGGCCCTTGAACAATCTGTACAAATAAATCAGAGAGGCAACTCTATAGAGTTTCAGGGTTGGTATCAAGCTGGTGGTGTTGGTGTGTTTGCTGCGTTCTGCTCAGTTCATCAAGGACAGCAAATAGCGCCCATAACCACTCTTCAGGAGACCTGTTGCCAGTTCTTGAAACTCTGAGTCATTAATCCAGCCATTCCTCCAGGCAATTTCTTCCAGAGCCGCAATTTTCAAGCCCTGACGTTTCTCTATTGTTTGTACGAAGTGGCTGGCTTCAAGAAGTGCATCGTGAGTACCTGTATCCAGCCAGGCCATGCCTCTGCCCATCACTTCAACCTTAAGTTTTCGCAGCTCAAGGTAGATCTGATTGACGGTCGTTATCTCCAGCTCACCCCTTTCGGATGGTCGAACCTCTTTGGCAATATCAATGACCTGGTTATCGTAAAAATACAGCCCTGTTACAGCGTGGCGTGACTTGGGTGCGGTGGGCTTTTCCTGGATTGATATTGCTGTTCCATCATCGTCAAATTCAACGACACCATAGCGTTTGGGGTCTTGAACAGGGTAGGCAAAAACGGTGGCGCAGTCGTTGCTTCGAAGAACCGCCTGCTGCATCATGCTGGCTAGCTTGTCGCCGAAAAACAGATTGTCTCCCAGAACCAGTGCGCAAGGATCATTGCCAAGAAATCTCGAGCCAATGATAAAAGCTTGTGCCAGTCCATCTGGGGAAGGTTGCACCTCGTAATGGATAGAGCATCCCCACTGTCGGCCGCTTCCAAGAAGACGCTGGAATTGCTTTTGGTCCTCAGGTGTCGTTATGACAAGAATCTCTCTGATGCCCGCCAGCATGAGTGTGCTGAGTGGGTAATAGATCATTGGTTTGTCATACACAGGGGTTAACTGTTTGGATACAGCTTGAGTGACTGGATAGAGTCGTTTGCCAGACCCACCGGCAAGAATAATCCCTTTCATAGTACTATTTGCTCTCTATACTCAAGCGCCGTCTCTGGTAGTTGCCGGACTGGACGGCTTGGCACCAGGGTTGATTCTCGTGATACCAGAGTATTGTGTTTTTAATGCCTGGCTCAAAGGTCTCTTCCGGGACCCACCCCAGTTCTCTGGCAATATTGCCGACATCAATAGCGTAGCGAACTTCTGTTTCACCCAAACCACCATAAGCCTCGTCAGTAAAAATATGGTGAAACCTGAACCTCTGTCTGGATTCCATCGATAATCCGAGCCAATATTTTCTGGTTGACTTCAGTAGAGAGAATGTACCTAGTGTGTTGTTTTGAATAAAGTCGGCAGAGCTATCAATAATAGAGCGGTCAACGTGAGTTTCAGTAGCCAAATGCATAATAGCATCGGGTTGATAGTGAGCCAGTAATTCTTCAATGGCTTGAGCGTGGCAAATATCAACCTGTTGAAAGTGATCCATTGTTTCGGTCAAAGGGTCAAGGGTAACAGCACAGGCAAGTTTATCTACGTTGATGACATGGTGATCTGTCTGGCGGATGATGTATCTCGCCAGTGCCTCACCCATGAAACCGGCACCTCCGGTGATCACGATGTTCATTTGCCTGAAGCCTTATCCTCAGAGGGGTATGATTTGTATTTTGCTCCAATCACCAAACCGACTGGCAGCCAGAAAATCAGCCAGACTTCATCTGGAATGATGATAAGGCGTGATACTTCTGTCAACATGCAACTCATTCCATAAACAAGAAGGAAGAAACTGACTTTTACAAGCCTTTTTTGCCAATGTTTCTTGATAAGTATGATGGTTGAGCCAACGATTCCAGCAAACAAGGCAAAACCCGTAAGTCCGTAATACACTACGGATTGGAGGTAGTAATTATGAGCGTAGAGAAAGTAAGTTCCTTTCCAGGGAATGGTCATCTTATAATCCACGCCACGACCGAACCATACACTTTCCGAGATGTGCTTTAGGCTGGCTAGCCAGATTGGCACTCGGCCATTCAGAGTGGAGTCATTGTTAATATCGAAAAATGTATCCTGAAAAAGATACATACCGATGATGGCTATTAAGATACCCAGCATCAGAAAAAATTTGGTTTGTTTGCTCCTGATGATCAAACATGCCGAAAGCAAGGCTATGGCTGTTGCCAGCTGTGGTCCTCGAGAGCCTGTCATGAGTACATACAGAAGTAGGGTGCATACACCCAGTGCGGACAGAATCAATTGCCATGGCTTTAGCAGAGTTGTACAGGTCCAGCTAAAGAGCAATGTTGCGATCGCGCCAAAATAAATACCTGAGGGAATGGGGTTGTTAAAATCTCCCAGCCCGGCAATACCCATGCTGAATATTCTGTATGATCGATATTGGAAACTATGACCCTGTATCAGGTATTGATTGGTCAGTGCCACAGCGGCACCTAATACGGCAATTGCGGCAGATGCAAGCAATGCTTTTTCAAGCAAGTGCCCTTTTTGAGAGAGCCTGACGATTGCATAAAGGTACATAGATATATATAGACATTTTTTCAATACATCAATCCAGGGCTTTTGGGAGCTACCCCACCACCAAGAAGCAATAGCCAGAAGCAGAAAGCCAGCGATGCACATTTCTTGCCTGTCTGGTCGCCAGTCTTTCCATCGGTTGAAGTTGAGGAGGAAACAAATTAGGGCTGGAAACAGAAGCCAAGTGTAGGTTTGGCTGACATCCGCCCCTCGACCAAGCCAGTGAATGCCCGATATCTGGACAGCCAGCCCGAGTGGGAGTATGAACTTTACTAGGTTATTGTCAATTCGTGAAACGGTCATTAGAAGGTGTTAATACTCAAACAAGCGCGAAAGTATAGTATCGGGTGACAGGCAAAAAAATGTAAGCTTCGAACATAAATGCAAGGCCCAAGTTTATCCAGAAGTTTTAGAGGTACTTATGTACATAGTCATTCTATGGAAGGTAAGACAATATGATACAATGATGATACATCGAATTTTAAGTTAACCAGAAAATGCCTTCAGTATCTGTCATCATTGCCTCCTTTAATCATGCTCAATACGTAGCTCGATCCATTGAGAGTGTTGTTCGGCAGACCTTCCAGGATTTTGAACTGATCGTGATTGATGATGGCTCGACGGATGAAAGTGTCAAAATTATCCAGACTTTACAAGATGAGCATGATTTTCAGTTTATTGTACAAGAAAACATGGGACTGGCAAAAACTCTCAATAGGGCCCTGGACCTGACATCAGGTGAGTTTATCGTTCCCTTTGGGTCGGACGATATCATGATGCTGGATAGAGTCGAAAAACAAGTATCCTATATGAAACAGAATCCTCACCTGGCTATCAGTGGAGGAAATATATTATGCATAGATGGACAGGGGCAGCTCCACAGAGCCCAAAAAATATATCCAGAGCGAGTGTTGGAATTTGACGATATATACAGGAATCGCAAGAAGGGAGTACCTGCGCCTACCCTTATGCTTCGCAAGGATGTATTACTTGAAGCGGGAGGCTTTGATCCTGAGATTCGTCTAGAAGACCTTTACATTGAATTCAAGATTACCTCAATGGGCTATCGGATAGGTGTGCTTAATGATGTGCTTGCCTATTATCGTATTCACGACACCAACACTTATAAGAATCTGGAGTTGATGTTGAATGCAGTGCTAGCTACTTACAAGTGCTTTTCAGATCACCCCAAATATGAGCAAATGAGGCTGCGAACTTTGCACAGTTATTTGTTGATGGCAGTAAAGTCAGATAAGCCGTTGGCCAGAAAGATTCTTTCAATGATTCCTCTCAATGCCTATCGAGCCAAGACATTGAGGGGGATTTTTAAACTTCTGTTTGCAAAATAATCTATCAGTCAGGCTACTCGGCCCAGAGGTACCTTACGGTGAGCAACAAGAAGCAAATCTTACAGCTTCAGAACAGTTTTAATGTCATGTCATCGGACTTGGCAGAACAAATCATCAAGGCACTGCCAGCTGATCAATATGAAATTACAACAGCCTTTCTAAAAGGAAAGCCAGAAGCAGGGCAGCCTGTCAGTGCTGCCGGTAAATCTGTCTATTTTGATTTTAGTAGCAAGCAGCTAAAAGGAATTCGACGCTGGTTTGCTATACGACAAGTGTTACGATTTTGTCGGGATCATCATTTTGATGGCATCATTTGCCATCGCTTCAAACCGACTCACATCATGCTCAACCTGGCCAGGAAGCTGAACACAAAAGCTTTTATCAGTATCGCCCATGGTTTTGGTGATTATGACCGCTCTTATCGGCAGAAGCTGGTTAACAGGCTGGCTGATGACCGCTGGTGCTTTGTAGGGGTATCCAAGCCTGTTCAGAACTATCTTATGAACACTATAAATCGCTTAAATGAGAATAATACGGCAGCGATCAGCAATGCTATTGACATTGAACAGGCCGTTTCTATTCAGCTAAGCCAGGAGCAGGCGAGGCAGGAACTGGGACTGCCTGATGATCGCTTTATTTTTGGCACAATAGGTCGATTGGTCGAGATCAAAGGTCATGCTGTAATGATTGATGCTCTGGCTCAGGTTAACAGGAAATACCCGACAGCAGCAGTAGGCATCATTGGTTACGGTGAAGAAGAGCAAAACCTCAGGCAAAAGATCAGTGACCTTGGTTTGCAAAACAGTGTTTTTCTGCTGGGAAAAAGAGCAGAGGCTATTAAATATGTTAAGGCGTTTGATGTCTTTACTCTGCCCTCCTTCACCGAAGGTCTGCCCCTTGCGTTACTGGAAGGCATGTCTGGAGCATTACCTGTCATTGGGTCAGATATAGATACCATAAAGCCTTACATAGAAGGGCTGGGCCAGGTTTGTAAAGCGGGTGATTCAGAGAGTTT
>NZ_JAHHPS010000036.1:0-1715 GCF_024606275.1 Endozoicomonas sp. SESOKO4
ACCAATTTATTGCAACCGCAGTAGGACAGCCTTAAGTCCGACAGGCTGCTAGAGGCTAATCAACACACGCTGATTCCAGATCTGCGACCAGTTCTGTGTACGGTCACCCACTACCAGGAAATCAGAATTCAGCAGACTTTCCTTGAAGTTGTAGGAAAACCGCTTGCCGTGAGGATCCAGCAGTAAAGCTCCGGCACCTTCCAGTACGGCCTGTGCCGCTCCGGTATCCCACTCAGATGTGGGCCCCAGCCTTGGGTAGATATCCGCCAGCCCTTCCGCAACATGACAACTCTTGAGGGCACTGCCGACAGGCCTTACCTCCAGATCAGGGTAGAGCGCCCTGAGCTTTTCAACAAATACCCTCGCTCTTTCGGTTCCATAGCTTCGACTGCCCAGTACCACCGTTTCCCTTTCTGGCTGAAATATTCTTGGCGTAATACTGTCAACGGGCTGATCTTCAATTTGTTTGAAAGCACCCAGACCGCTACCCCCCCAATAGGTTGTATGCTCATCAGGAACATGAACCACACCCAATATCGGGTAGCTTCGACCATCTTCTGATTTTTCCATCAGCGCGATATTCACGGTGAACTGGCCATTGCCATTGATAAACTCCTGAGTGCCATCCAGAGGGTCCACCAGCCAGTAACGTTCCCACTGGCAGCGTTCAGTAAAAGGGGTATGTTCTGACTCTTCTGATAAAATAGGGTACCGGACATCCAGAGCCTTCAGGCCCCGCTCAATGACTTCGTTGGCTTTGAGATCTGCCAAGGTCACAGGCGTTTTGTCAGACTTGTGCTGAATGCTCAGGTCTTGCTGATGATAAAGGGTCAGGATGGCCTCTCCAGCCTGTCGGGCAATGTGCTTCAGGGGCTCAATCAGCTTCTCGTCAAACATTGGGGGTCTCCAGCCATCCGGCCTGAATTTTCTCTTTGACCAAAAACAGGGTAGCCAGAGCCCTTGCTTCGGAAAAGTCCGGCCTGTCGTTCAATTCCAGTAAGCGGTCAAAGGACCACTCGACCACTTCCAGAGGCTCTGGCTCATCGCCTTCCAGCCTTTCTTCATAAAGATCCCAGGCCACCATTGAGTGTATTCTGCTTTTCATATAGTTGGGTGACTGGGTGAATGCACTGAGGTACTTCCAATGACGAGCACCGTAACCCACTTCTTCCTTTAACTCACGGTTACCCCCTTCTTCCAGACTTTCTTCAGGCTCAACCAGCCCCTTTGGCAGAGTCAGCTGATAGTCTTCGGTACCACCGGCATACTCGCGGATCATCAGAAAACGATTATTATCCAGCAGCGGCACTACCATCACTGCTTGATGCCCCGTTCCAAAAGAACCTAATCGTTCATAGGTTCTTTCAACACCGTTGGAAAATCTGAGATCCAGCTCTTCTATTCTGAACAGACGAGTGCGTGCAATTTCACGACACGCTTTGATAACCGGTTTTTCTGACATGATTCCCTACCCCTTGTTCTGCAGTTATTATAAGCACCGAATTCGTTGCTTACATACGTCGATGTACATTTAATTGACTCAGCCTTGCGCCAATAATTCAGAAAGATTGTCGTTCAGGGTTCGGATGAGTCATCATGGCAACAGAATAAAGTTGAGGTCATTATGATTAACTGGAATGCCATAGATACCGTTCTCCTCGATATGGATGGTACCCTGCTGGATCTCCACTTCGATAACTACTTCTGGATGGAGT
>NZ_JAHHPS010000037.1:0-1036 GCF_024606275.1 Endozoicomonas sp. SESOKO4
CCTGTTAGGTGACTAACGGGTATCTCGCTCCTTCAGGGGCGAGAGGATGTCAACAGTTTTATTGTCTGGATCAAAAGGCAAGCATTGATGATGAGTCCATTCGCATTTTCAGTAATAACTGCGTTATCGAAAAGTCCCGCGCTGCCGTCATTCTGATAAATAACGACCTGATCAATGAAACAGTGGCTGCACAGGTCAGGCAGTTGGAACAGTCATTTGAAAATGTACGTGTCCTGGATGTGTCAAAGCTGCTAAGTGAGGGCAGAGTAGCTGGTATGAAAATTACCCAGAATAAAAGCATGGAAGGTCAATTTTATGTGGAAGTGGATGCGCGTTTTTGCACACTCGAAGGTCATTATTATAACGATGGCAGGATAAGGCGTTATGTTCAGTTTCATGATGTTCTGGACATTTTTCAATTCGTGGCAATGTACCATTGTGATAAGGTCTGTGAATTAGTCGGCATTGAAACCAGCAGTCGTGGATGCATAAAAATCGACTGGGATATGGAGTTAACAGAGCCCATTGGCACTCTTAAATGCCCAGGTGGTTTTAGTGCTTTTATCATGGACAGTATCAGAGGGACAGAAGACGCCGGGAATAATGAGTTGACACATACTTTGATAATGGAGAACAGTCTGGTGGCGGTGACCAGACCACAGCACCCGATCATGGCTGATTCAGTTTGTCCGCACTATGTTGTATTCAGTAGATATACTAGCGCAGTCAGCAAATCATTCAATCATCCGCGCACTACTCCAAACTATGATGTCAAACAATTTTCCATAACTGGCAATGATGAGATCGCTTCCTTGAAGATGTTATGTCGTTTGAAAGAAAGAGAGCAGATTGCGGGTAATCTTGATCCTGCTAAGCCGCTGAACATCCGCTTTAATACAAGCACCAGCTGGAAGCAGAAAGTTGCTTTTCCATTAACTGGCATCAAGGCGGATCAAAGTCGGGTTCGGGGTGTCAGCTCATGGCACTCCCATTCACGAATAGACAACGGCAGACTTTCATGAACAAACCCGCAACC
>NZ_JAHHPS010000375.1:0-30061 GCF_024606275.1 Endozoicomonas sp. SESOKO4
ACAGCTATCTCCTGTTGATGAGAGGTAAGGAGTATATGAAAATAATCTCTGAGAGAACGAGCGCCCATTAGTGAATACACCCATCAAAGACTGAGATTACCGTACCGATCCGTTGAATAGCCGAAAATCTAGTCTATTTTTTAACCCGATTATTGAAATAATGCACAAAACGATTCCTCTACTTGATCCCGATAAACCTCAATTCCCTGCCGTTCATGAGGCTCTGGATTACCCTGATGGTCTCCTGGCGATGGGAGGTAACCTTGCACCTGAAACACTGGCTGAAGCTTACATGAAGGGTATATTTCCGTGGTTCAACGAAGGCGAACCCATTCTCTGGTGGTCTCCCAACCCGAGAATGGTACTTTATCCAGACCAGCTGCACATCAGCCGCTCAATGAAACGTTTTCTGAAAAAGCACCCTTATCGAGTCAGCTTTGATGAAGCCTTCAGTGAGGTGATGACGGCCTGCTCGTCTCCGCGAAACAACCAGGAAGGCACATGGATCATCGAAGAAATGAAAGAAGCCTACACAACGCTTTTTAGAGAAGGTTTGGCCCATTCGGTGGAAGTCTGGTCAGGCGATAAGTTAGCGGGCGGACTGTATGGTGTCGCAATTGACAAAGTATTCTTTGGCGAATCCATGTTCAGTTTCAAAACCAACACCTCAAAGCTTGCAATGATTATGCTATGCAAAGAATTACTGATTAGAAACTTCCATCTGATCGATTGCCAGGTATACAGCCCCCATCTGGAGTCTCTGGGTGCAAGAATGATCAGCCGGGATGCATTTCTCAATGCATTGAAAGACGGTTGCCGAACGCCCGCAACCAGTGCACACTGGAAATAGATAGGGCAATGGACGGCCGAAGCTGATGAGCGCACTTAAAGATATTAAATTCTACGCAACCCAGCCACACAACTGCAGCTACCTGGAGGACAAGCAGGCTATAACATTATTTATGGATCCCGACAAAGATCTGGATCCGGCACTCTACCGACACCTGGCCGACATTGGGTTTCGAAGAAGTGGTCGTCACGTATACAGGCCTCACTGCCAAGGCTGCAATGCCTGCATTCCGGCCAGAGTCGTCGTTAATCTGTTTGACCCGAAACGCAAGCACAAAAAGCTGATCAGAAAAAATCAGGATATCGTAGTCACTCGATCCGAAGCCGAATACGATGATGAAACCTATCAGCTTTACAAAAAATACATCGCCATACAGCATCGCGATGGCGACATGTACCCTCCCTCTATGGAACAGTTTCAGTCCTTCCTCGTAGGTTGTCCTGAATTTTGTTGCTACTACAAATTCTGGCTGGACGAAAAACTGGTGGCTGTTGCTGTCACCGACGAGCTGTCGAATGGACTCTCTGCTATTTATACCTTCTATGATCCTGAAGTCAGCCAAAACAGAAGTCTGGGCAGTTACTGTATTCTCTGGCAGATAGAAGAAACCAAAAAGTTGGGCCTTAAGCACCTTCACCTGGGTTATTGGATCAAAAACTGCAAAAAAATGAGTTACAAAATTCAATACCGCCCTCTGGAAGTCTATGTTAACAACCACTGGGTTACTCTGAAGTAGTTGGCCCACCCCACACTGAGAATAAATTTAGATGGATAAAAGCGGGTTCACTTTGCTTTAAAGTTGGTTTTCAGGCAGAATGCTGCCAGATTTATTCAGCCAACGCTCTATTCCCGAGGTCAAACTTTAAATGGCGAAAGAAGAAAGTCTTGAAATGGAAGGCACTGTCATCGACACCCTGCCTAACACCATGTTCCGTGTAGAACTGGAAAACGGCCACGTTGTGACCGCGCATATTTCAGGCAAAATGCGTAAAAACTACATCCGTATTCTGACAGGTGACAAGGTCAAAGTTGAGCTAACCCCTTATGACCTGACCAAAGGCCGCATCACCTACCGTTCCCGCTGACAGGGGCCCCTCACCCCTGTCCCTCTCCTGGCATTTTTCAGCCCTGCTCACCATCCACTACTTCAAGATCCGAAGCCAGGCTTTTAGCGGGTTCGAACTTCAGGAATAGGCTTCCTTTCTTGACAGTCACGCGAACAAAACCACCGTTCTCAGACAGTTTGCCAAAAAGGATCTGTTCCGCCAGGGGCTTCTTGAGGTGCTCCTGGATAACACGCCCCATCGGACGAGCACCCATCGCGCGGTCATAACCTTTTTCTGCCAGCCACTCACGTGCCTCATCATCAACATCAATCTGAACCATTCTTTCATCAAGCTGTGCCTGAAGCTCTGTCAGGAACTTATCAACAACATGCTTGATGGTATCTTCGGTCAGTGAGTCAAAGGGAATGATAGAGTCAAGGCGATTCCTGAATTCCGGTGTAAAGGTTTTCTTGATAGCTTCCATACCATCTGTCGTATGATCCTGCTCAGTGAAACCAATAGAACTGCGAGTCATGGTTTCAGCACCGGCATTGGTCGTCATAATCAGGATAACATTTCTAAAGTCAGCTTTACGACCATTGTTGTCTGTCAGGGTACCATGATCCATCACCTGCAGAAGCAGGTTAAACACATCCGGATGCCCCTTCTCAATTTCATCGAGCAACAGAACACAATGAGGTGTCTTATTGATCGCTTCTGTCAAAAGACCACCCTGATCGTACCCGACATAACCCGGGGGAGCACCAATCAGCCTTGATACTGTATGAGCTTCCATATACTCCGACATATCAAAACGAACCAGCTCAACCCCCATGGACTTGGCCAGCTGACGACAAACTTCTGTTTTACCTACACCTGTCGGCCCAGAGAACAGGAAAGCCCCTACCGGTTTATCAGGTGCCTTCAAACCAGCACGTGACAATTTAATCGCGGTTGAAAGAGAAACAATTGCTTCATCCTGACCGAAGACCACCATCTTGAGATTCCTTTCAAGCTTGGAGAGCAACTCTTTGTCAGAAGAAGAGACAGATTTAGGCGGAATCCGGGCAATCTTGGCAACAATACTTTCGACATCGCCCACCTCAATGATCTTCTTGCGCTCTTCTTCTGGTAACAGACGTTGGTAAGCTCCAGCCTCATCAATAACATCAATTGCTTTATCAGGCATATGACGATCGTTGATATAACGATTGGCCAACTCTGCTGCGGCTTTCAAAGCATCATCCTTGTATTCAATAGTGTGATGCTCTTCAAAGCGGCTCTTGAGGCCGCGGAGAATATCGATGGTATCTTCAACACTCGGTTCACTGATATCCACTTTCTGGAAGCGACGGGCCAGAGCACGATCCTTTTCGAAAATACCCCGGAACTCCTGAAATGTCGTTGAACCAATGCAACGAAGATCACCGGAAGTCAGAAGCGGCTTTAAGAGATTAGAAGCATCCATAACACCACCGGATGCAGCACCTGCACCGATAATGGTGTGAATCTCATCAATAAAGAGAATGGCGTTATCGAGCTTTTTAAGTTCGCTGAGCAGCTTTTTGAATCGCTTTTCAAAATCACCACGGTACTTGGTTCCCGCCAACAAGGAGCCGAGATCCAGGGAATAAACCACCGCTCTGGAGAGCACTTCAGGCACTTCTCCGTCCACTATTCTTTTTGCCAGACCTTCAGCAACGGCTGTCTTACCAACACCAGCTTCGCCAACCAGTAGAGGATTATTTTTACGACGGCGTGTCAATATCTGGGAAACACGCTCAACCTCTTCTGCACGACCTACCAGCGGATCGATCTTACCCAGACGTGCCTGCTCATTCAGGTTGGTAGCATAATTCTTAAGCGGGTCTTTTCCGGCAGATTCGGGGTCGGTGTTTTCCTCCATGAGTTCACCACCCAATTCTTCCAGCTCATTACCAGGCATTTTGGAAATACCGTGAGCGATATAATTCACGACATCTATTCGGGCAACGTCCTGCTGCTTCAGAAAATAAACTGCCTGACTCTCCTGCTCACTGAATATTGCGACCAGAACATTAGCACCAGTGACTTCTTTTTTTCCTGAACTTTGCACATGAAAAACAGCTCGTTGCAGAACTCTCTGAAAACCGAGAGTGGGTTGGGTTTCTCGCTCTGTATCATTGGCAGGTATTAATGGGGTTGTTGAATCAACAAACTCAATCAACTCCTTACGCAGCTTTTCGGTCTGCACACCGCAAGCTAACAATACTCGGGATGCGGATTCATTATCAAGCAGTGCTAGGAGCAGATGTTCTACGGTCATGAATTCATGCCGCTTGCTTCTTACATCACGAAAAGCACTGTTAAGAGTCAGTTCGAGGTCTTTATTGAGCATATGATATTACCCTGAGAACACTAATCGGCCTTAATTGTTTTGCACAACAGGGGATGCTGGAATTCTCTGGAGTACTCGTTGACTTGCCGGGCTTTGGTTTCAGCCACATCCTTGCTGAATAATCCACATACAGCCTTGCCTTGCGTATGAACCATCAGCATGACCTGTGTCGCCTGTTCACTATTCATGCTGAAAAATTTCTCCAGGACCTCAACCACAAAATCCATCGGTGTAAAATCATCATTCAAGAGCAGTACCTGATACATAGCGGGCGGTTTGACTCTGGCTTTAGCTGGTGCCAGTGCGACATCATGATCGCCTTCCTGCTCTGTCCCTTCATTTTCTAAGCTTAGACGAAGCCACTCAAAATTACTCATGTATTGATGAACTGCTATCTGCTGCATTGCACTCGCTTCCAGGTGAATTTACAGCTTAATTAACCAGGCTCTGGACCGCCTGTAACCAGGTGTCGAGACGTACAAACGTCAAAAGCACAACGCCCTGACCTCCATTCTAAACACGCTGAGAGCAAAGAAAAACTATTTACTTCAATCGTCATCTCAAAAGCTATTGACTTCGTTAATACCATCGACTGACAGCCGAAATAAAACAGACAAAGAATCAGAAAAATAATCAGTTGATCTGACAGGCAAAAAAATGACCACAGTGAAAGTCTGCAGCCATTTTTTATGCACAGAAAGAAGATCAAAAACTAAATCAGACCATCAATTGCTGCATTAAAGGTAGCGCTTGGACGCATGGCTTCAGTGACTTTAGCTGGAGCCGGTTCATAGTAGCCACCCAGATCAACAGCACCACCCTGGCAAGCTGTCAGTTCTGAGACAATCTGCTCTTCTTTCTCAACAAGCTCTTTTGCCAGAACGGAAAACTTACTGCTGAGATCCTGATCCGCCTCCTGCGCCTCTAGTGCTTCTGCCCAGAACTGAGCCAGGTAAAAATGACTTCCGCGGTTGTCCAGCTCTTTCACTTTTCTCGAAGGTGACTTGTCAGCATCCAGATATTGACCAATTGCAGCGTTCAATGTGTCAGCCAAGATCTGGGCCCTGATATTTCCGGTTTTAACCGCAATGTCTTCAAGCGATACAGCGATAGCCAGAAATTCGCCCAAAGAGTCCCAACGCAGGTGATTCTCTTTAACAAACTGTTGGACGTGCTTGGGCGCAGAACCGCCAGCACCGGTCTCGAAAAGACCACCGCCAGCCAGCAGAGGTACGATAGAGAGCATTTTGGCGCTGGTCCCCAGCTCCAGGATCGGGAACAGGTCGGTCAGGTAATCTCGCAAAACGTTACCGGTTACGGAAATGGCATCTTTACCCGCCTGAATAGTTTCCATGCTGAGGCGGCAAGCCTCTACCGGAGACAGAATACGGATATCCAAGCCCTTAGTATCGTGAAACTTCAAGTATTCGTTAACCTTGGCAATCAGGTTGGCGTCGTGAGCACGGTTTTGGTCCAACCAGAACAGAGTCAAAGCACCTGTTGCTCGGGCACGGTTAACAGCCAGCTTGACCCAATCGCGAATCGGCGCATCTTTGGTCTGACACATTCTCCAGATGTCACCCTCTTCAACATTGTGCTCAAACACTGTGCTGCCGGACTCTTCTACAACACGGATAATGCCGTTTGCAGGCGCCTTAAAGGTTTTGTCATGAGAACCGTATTCTTCTGCTCTCTGAGCCATCAGACCTACGTTGGAAACATTGCCCATGGTGGCAACATCGAAAGCACCGTTTTTCTTACAGAAATCGATGACCTCCTGATAGATGGCTGCATAGCAACGATCAGGAATCATGGCTTTAGTGTCATGCAGCTTGCCATCGGGACCCCACATCTGACCTGAAGAGCGCAAGGCGGCAGGCATAGACGCATCGATAATGACATCGTTCGGTACGTGCAGGTTAGTGATACCCTTATCGGAATCTACCATTGCCAACTCAGGACGGGTGTTGTAGACAGCCTGAATATCCGCTTTTACTTCTTCCTGTTGGTCAGCAGGTAGTTTGGCAATCTTGGCATAAACGTCACCGAGACCGTTGTCTGGATCAACACCCAGCTCTGAAAATAAGGTAGCGTGCTTCTCAAACACATCTTTAAAGAAGACTGTGACTGCATGACCAAACATGATCGGGTCAGAAACCTTCATCATGGTGGCTTTGAGGTGCAGTGACAGAAGAATATCCTGCTCTTTAGCTTCCTGAGCAGAAGATTCATAGAATGCTCTCAAAGCCTTCACACTCATGAGAGCACTGTCAATAACTTCACCAGCCAGCAGGCTCGTGACCGGTTTCAGTACAGAAACAGAGCCGTCCTCGCCAACAAATTCTATTCTTACATCTGTTGCCTCGGGCATAACAGCTGACTGTTCACTGGAGTAGAAGTCACCGCTTTGCATGTGAGCAACGTGAGATTTAGAATCAGCAGACCAGACACCCATAGAATGAGGGTTATTCTTCGCATACTCTTTGACAGGAGCTGCAACACGGCGATCTGAATTCCCTTCACGGAGAACCGGGTTTACCGCACTACCAAGCACCTTAGCGTAGCGAGCTTTGATCGCTTCTTGTTCAGCATTCCCAGGCTCTACAGGAAAATTCGGAATGTCATAACCGTGCTCCTGAAGCTCTTTGATCGCGCCCGTAAGTTGCGGAATAGAAGCACTGATATTTGGCAACTTGATGATGTTTGCCTGAGGCACCTTGGCCAGTTCACCCAGCTCAGACAGGGCATCACTCTGTTTTTGTTCTGAACTCAGCTTCTCAGGAAAATTAGCAATGATTCGACCAGCCAGTGAAATATCTTTGGTTTCAACAGCTACGCCAGCGGCTCGGGTAAAAGCCTTGATGATTGGGAGCAGTGAATAGGTGGCTAAGGCGGGAGCTTCGTCGGTAATAGTGTAAATAATTCTGGTTGTATCTGTTGTCATGTTATCTCCAAAAAACAACTGGCTGTGGTGCCTCTGCGGAGGGGTTTAAGTGGAGTTTGACGACCACTATTTATCACTTTATTTGCACAGCCCCGTAACGCTTTTGACGTTATCGCCTATAAGATATACCAATGAGCGTAAGGAATAAATGTAGTTTTGCTACACAATCTTCTGTTTGCGCATCGAAAGACTCTATAGAAGTGAATTTGCCGGACAGGTACAATGCCCGGCTTCCTGATCCAGCCATACAGTAACCATGATAGACACTTGTACCAATTTTTCTGAAAAAAGCTTCAAGGACACCCGTGTAATCGTGGGCATGTCCGGTGGTGTAGACTCATCCGTATCTGCACTTCTGCTCAAAGAGCAGGGTTACCAGGTAGAAGGCCTGTTCATGAAAAACTGGGAGGAAGATGACGGCACTGAATACTGTACAGCCATGACCGATCTGGAAGATGCTCAAGCCGTTTGTGACAGAATCGGCATTAAACTCCATAAAGCTAATTTCGCTGCTGAGTACTGGGACAACGTCTTCGAGCACTTCTTGCAGGAATACAAGGCCGGACGTACCCCTAACCCTGACATCCTCTGCAACAAGGAGATAAAGTTCAAGGCTTTTCTGGATTATGCCCAGACACTGGAAGCTGACTATATCGCCATGGGCCACTACGCTCGCAGCGACAGCACTAATGGTCAGGCTTGTCTAAAAAAGGGTCTTGACACCAACAAAGACCAAAGCTATTTCCTGCATCAGGTTGGCAGCAAACAGCTGGCCAGAACCCTGTTCCCAGTGGGAGAAATAGCAAAGCCTGAAGTTCGCCGCATTGCAGAAAAACACGGTCTAACCACCCACAACAAGAAAGACAGTACCGGCATCTGCTTTATTGGTGAACGCCGCTTCCGTGACTTCCTGAAACAATACCTTCCGGCTCAGCCAGGTAGCATTGCGACCGATCAGGGTGAAATAATTGGCGAGCATTTGGGCTTGATGTACCATACCATTGGCCAAAGACAGGGCCTTGGCATTGGTGGACTGAAAGGCGCTTCAGAATCCCCCTGGTATGTCGTTGATAAAGACCTTGAGAACAATCGGCTAATCGTTGCACAGGGCAATAATCACCCCATGCTGTTTTCAGAAGCCCTGACTGCTTGTGAAATATTTTGGATCGCAGGTTCAGCGCCCGAACTGCCAGCCAGGTTAACCGCCAAAATCCGCTATCGCCAGCAGGACCAGGCCTGCCGCCTTGAGCAAAAGACAGACGGAAGATATTTTGTGATTTTTGACAAACCCCAAAGAGCAGTTACCCCGGGACAATCTGTCGTTTTTTACCAAAATGATATTTGTCTGGGCGGCGGAGTCATTGAAACCAGGCACCACTCTCTGAGTGAAGCCCACATTCAATAAGCCATCAATCGGTTCTACGAATTCAACTCTCCAAATCCGGGAGCAGGCGACCTTCCGGATAGAGAAAGCACGCATAAGGTAGAGAAACTCAGGTGCAATACACAACAAAGGAACAGGCAGCTGCCCTCTCAGCCATTTTCCAGGCTGCTGGCCTTGTAGAACGTCTGGCCAAAAGCGGGCAAATCAGTCAAGAGTCGCTGGAGCCGCTGATTGGCAGCCTGTTTGTCACCACTCCTGACCGTGTCGAAGATGTCTTCAATGGCTACCAGAGTCTACTCGCTGGCAGAAAAATTCTAAACGACGTCCTCCAGCGTCAGGCCGACGCAATCCAGGCCGACACCGTCCGCTACGCACTGACCCTGATACACCTCGAACGCAAACTTTCCCGCAATCGCAATATGCTGAGTAAGATTTCCCAGCGCCTGGAGCGCTGCAAGGAACAGGCCAACCACTTTGGCATCCTTCATGAGAATGTAATTGCCAACCTTGCCAGTATTTATCTCGATACCATCAGTACTTTTAAAACAAGAGTACAGGTTTCAGGCGATATCCAACACCTGCAAAACCCTGGCAATGCTGACAAGATACGCGCCATTTTATTTGCCGGGATACGGTCAGCCATCCTGTGGCGCCAGACAGGTGGTAGCCGTTGGCAGTTATTATTCAGCAGAAAAAAACTATTGAATGGCTTGAATCAGCTATAACCGAATCATCCACCCTGCATCGTTGGCGGTTTTCCGTTATGATGCGCCCTTTCTACGAGCATAAGGCATGTTAAACATGGAGCTGTCTGCACTGACTGCTGTTTCCCCCGTCGACGGTCGCTATGGGGACAAAACCCAAAGCCTGAGAAGCATTTTCAGTGAGTATGGCCTGATCCGCTTCCGGGTAACTGTTGAAGTTAAATGGTTACAGGCACTGGCCAGTCACCCCGAAATCTGTGAAGTTCCGGCGCTTTCCAACGAAGCTAGCGCCCTCCTGGACCAGTTGATCGACAACTTTTCCCTTGAAGATGCCCAGCGCGTCAAGGAAATTGAGCGCACCACCAACCATGATGTTAAAGCCGTTGAGTATCTGATCAAAGAAAAGGTACAAGATGACAACGAATTGTCTGCTATCAGTGAGTTTGTTCACTTTGCCTGCACTTCCGAGGACATCAACAACCTGTCCCACGGACTGATGCTGAAGACCGGCATGGAACAAGCGGTACTGCCGCCGATGCAACAAATCATCAAAGAAATCGAAAACCTTGCTTATCAGCATAGCGATCAACCGATGCTGTCCCGCACCCACGGACAAACAGCCTCTCCCACTACGCTTGGCAAAGAGATGGCAAACGTAGCCTACCGTCTACGCCGTCAGGTTCAGCAAATAATCCGGATCACCCCACTGGGCAAAATCAACGGCGCCGTAGGTAACTACAATGCTCACCTGTCCGCCTACCCTGAAGTTGACTGGCAGCATCATGCTGAAAAGTTTGTCACCAGCCTGGGCCTGGAATGGAACCCCTATACCACCCAGATTGAGCCTCACGACTACATCGCTGAACTTTTTGATGCCATTTGTCGCTTTAACACCGTCCTGATCGATTTTGATCGTGACATTTGGGGGTACATCTCTCTGGGATACTTCAAGCAGAAAACCGTGGCCGGCGAAGTAGGCTCTTCTACTATGCCCCACAAAGTCAATCCAATTGACTTTGAAAACTCTGAAGGCAACCTGGGCATTGCTAATGCCGTCATGCAGCATCTGGCAATGAAACTGCCTGTTTCCCGCTGGCAGCGTGACCTGACAGACTCAACCGTTCTGCGCAACCTGGGGGCCGGCCTGGGTTACAGCCTGATTGCCTACGCTTCCACTCTGAAAGGTATTGGCAAGCTTCAGGCCAATGCCGACCGTCTGAATGAAGACCTGGATAATGCCTGGGAAGTTCTGGCAGAACCTATCCAGACCGTCATGCGCCGCTATGGCATCGACCAGCCTTACGAAAAACTCAAGGCTCTGACTCGTGGTCAGGACGGTATCACCCGGACGACTCTGGAAACCTTTATTGATGAGCTGGACATGCCAACTGAGGTAAAAGCAGAACTGAAGAAGCTGACACCTGGCAACTATTTGGGTAACGCAGCCACTCAAGCCAAAGCAATCTGATCTGACGATAGCGAAGTGAAGCAGACTGTTTCAAATCAACAAAGCCCTCAGTTGAGGGCCTTGTTGATAACCGTTCAGCTATTTCATTTTGCAGCGGCTTTAAACTCACGCCTTCTCGCATGCAGCACCGGTTCAGTGTAACCATTGGGCTGCTGACAACCTTTCAAGACCAGCTCGCACGCCGCTTTAAAAGCGACACTGGCATCATAATCGACAGCCATAGGGCAGTACTCAGGATCCCCGGCATTCTGCTCATCGACTACTTTAGCCATTCGCCTCAAGGCATCCATTACCTGCTCCTCAGAGCAAACACCATGCCTCATCCAGTTAGCCATATGCTGACTGGAAATGCGCAGTGTTGCACGATCTTCCATCAAGCCTACATCATGGATATCTGGCACTTTTGAACAACCCACACCCTGATCTACCCAACGAACGACATAACCGAGAATACCCTGGGCATTGTTGTCCAGCTCCTGCTGAATCCTATCTTCTGTCAGAGAAGACCTGTCCTGCAGCAGAGGTATAGTCAGAAGATCATCCAGACTCGCTCTCTGACGCTCAGCTATAGACTCCTGAACTTCAATGACAGATACGGAATGATAGTGTGTTGCGTGCAGCGTCGCGGCATTAGGTGAAGGCACCCAGGCCGTATTCGCTCCTGACTGGGGATGTCCGATTTTAGTCGCCAGCATCTTGGCCATTTCATCCGGCATAGCCCACATACCTTTACCAATCTGGGCTCGACCGGCCAGACCACAATCAAGACCTACTTCAACATTTTGATCCTCGTAGGCATTGATCCAGGCAGACTGCTTCATCTCACCTTTTGGAATCATTGGACCAGCTTCCATACTGGTGTGAATTTCATCTCCGGTACGATCAAGGAAGCCTGTATTAATAAAGACTACGCGATCTCTGGCAGCCCGGATACAAGCTTTGAGATTAACAGAAGTACGACGTTCCTCGTCCATTATACCAACTTTCAGGGTATTCTCCCTCAGACCCAAAACCTCCTCAATCTTACCAAACAACCTATTGGTGAAGACTACCTCTTCAGGTCCGTGCATTTTTGGCTTAACAATATAAACACTGCCCGTGCGAGAGTTTCTGATACCTTTCTGCTTTTTAAGATCGTGTATGGCAATCAGTGAAGTGAACATGCCGTCCATAATGCCTTCCGGAATCTCATTCCCCTGATGATCCAGAATGGCATCAGTGGTCATCAGGTGTCCGACATTTCGAACAAACATCAGGCTCCGACCGTGCAGAGAAAACGCTTCACCTGCAGGGGATGTATAGTTGCGATCAGCCACCAGCTTGCGAGTTAAGGTTTTGTCACCTTTAACAAACGTTTCCTGCAAGTCAGCTTTCATTAATCCGAGCCAGTTCCGATAAACCAGTGCTTTATCCTCGGCATCTACGGCAGCCACGGAATCTTCACAATCCATGATGGTTGTAAGAGCTGCTTCTACCACCAGATCTTTCACCCCAGCAGCATCGGTCACCCCAATTGGGGATCGACGGTCAATTTGAATCTCAATATGGAGGCCATTGTTTTTGATCAGAACGCTGCCGGGATCATTTTCACTCCCTGTGTAGCCAACAAACTTTTCAGGCTGAGCCAGCGCCGTGACACTACCATCTCCCAGAGAAAGTGCCAACTCGCCTTCCTTAATAGCATAACCAGTTACCTCGGAATGATTTCCTTTGACCAGAGGTGCCGCCTGATTAAGCAACGCCTTACCAAAAGCAATGACCTTCTGCCCCCGGACGGGGTTGTAGGCCTTGCCGCGTTCAGCACCATCATTTTCCGGAATAGCATCGGTACCATACAGCGCGTCGTAAAGGCTTCCCCAACGGGCGTTCGCTGCATTCAGGGCAAAACGAGCATTCATCACTGGAACAACCAGCTGAGGTCCGGCCTGAGATGCAATTTCTGTATCAACATTTTCCGTCGCAATCTCAAAGTCTCCGCCTTCAGATTGTAGATATCCAATTTCCAACAAAAACTGTTTATAGGCAGAAGGATCATGTGGCTGCTGCTTATGCTCTTTGTGCCACTGATCAATTTGATTTTGCAGAGCTTCTCGCCTCTGCAGCAGAGCCCTGTTTTCAACGACGCACTCATCCAAAACACGCTCAAAACCTGACCAGAAGGCCTCTGGAGTCACTCCAGTGCCCTCGATAGCTTCAACCAAAAGATTGTGGATAGGGGCCGCTACCTGCAAACCTCCGATCTGAATACGATCAGCCATACGCCTTCCTTCTACACGCTGTTATTCTTGAGACAAACCGCCCGATTTCAGCAAAAAACCCGACAGCTCAAGCCTGACACTATTCTGTTTGAACCGACAAGTGATGACCAATTCAACTCAGTTATATATGATATTTTTTCAATAAATAGCAATTATTAACAAAGCTTATGCACAGAAAAGCCGCACAATGGCGGCCTTTCTACATTCCGGGACTTAATCGTCCGGATGGGATTCCTGCTTTTGCTCGGCAATGATCAGGTAGTAGCTTTCTGATGTATTCTCAATGCACTCATCAGCCACTGCGAAGAGAGTATGCTCTGTGTCCAGTTGTGTTAACCAGTTCATTTTGTTTTACCTTTCGGTGAGTCTCGTGTAGGTGCGATCAGGATTTCGACAGGCAGAACAGTCAACAAGCCTTCATCGCTCAGAGGCAGTCAAAGATTAACACCAGTTAACATGATATTCCATACAATGCGGTGAATTATTTCACACAAATTATCATATGTTATCAAGCAGACTCAGCTTCTTGATGAGATTGCTGAGTAGTCGCTTTGATAACCTGCCGTAACCAGTTGTGCCCTGCATCGTGATGCAACAAAGGACTCCAGGCCATACGAAGCTGGATAGCTGGAATCTCAAACGGAGGCGGCAAAACCACCAACTCATCTTCATGACGGTGTAATTCAGCCAACTTACTGGGCAGAGTCGCAATAAGGTCATTTTGAGAGGAAAGCAACATGGCTACCTGATAATGCCTCGTCAGAACCCTGATATCACGTTTGTGACCGATTGCCGACAGTGCCTCATCAACCCACCCGAGTTGCTGAATATCTTTTGGATCAATACCCACCCCAACACCCATACCTGTTTTACTTGCCCAAATATGCTGGGCAGACAGATAACTCTCAAGAGTGAAATTATTAATAACCGGATTGTCCCGACTCAGAACACAGGAAAAAGAGTCTTCCCAGATCAGTGACTGATGAAAAGATTGCGGCATATGACTGAAGCGGTTAATGGCCATATCAACACGACCATGTTCCACATCATGAAAGGTCACATCACTGGGTGTGAGAATATCAAGGGTGATGCCCGGAGCCTCAGACCTGAGCTTTTTTAGCACCATCGGGATCACTGTAGATTCAGAATAATCACTGGCCATAACACGAAACACTCTGGAACTTTCTCCGGGATTAAAAGCATCCCTGGGCAGGACAGCCTGCTCCAAAAGTTTCAGGGCGTCTGCAATCTGAGGTTTCAGGGCGAGAGCCCTCTCTGTAGGCGACATACCCTCACTGGTTCTTACCAACAAAGGGTCATTAAACAGACTTCTGAGTCTTTTCAACCCATTACTCATAGCTGGCTGGGTTATGCCCAATTGCTCAGCCGCTTTGGTGACACTTCTTTCTCGCAGAAGCACATCCAGATACACTAGCAGGTTCAGATCGACACGAGCCAAGTTCATATTTTTTGTTTACATCCTGAAGCGGTTCGCCAGACGGCCAAGAATAGAGATATCCCCGCCACAAAGTCAAACAATCGCTTGATTCTAAAAACCGCCCTCATTCACTGTTATGAGCGGTGATAACTGCTTTGACGGCCTTCTCAGGACAACCGAACCCAGAAAGGCCGGTTTTATAGCCTTTGAAAGCAACTTTCTGTCTATTGGAAAGCATTCCTTTAGTAAAAGACTCAGCCTTTAAAGAAGGGGTAAAGTGGTATTTTCGATGAGAATATCCACTATAACGATAATAAATTATCAAGTTTGTTATCTTTTGTTATAGATTGAAATTGCCTTGACAAACAACCGTTTGACTTTCAGGAGAGGCGATACAATGTCTACTTATAATCGCGCTGAAGAGATTGCCCGCATCGAAAAGGACTGGTCAGAAAATCCTCGTTGGGCCAACGTAAAACGCACCTACAAAGCTGAGGATGTGGTCCGTCTGCGCGGTTCTATAAAGGTAGAAAATACCTTTGCGCAAATGGGAGCAAACAAGCTCTGGACTTTACTCTACGAAAATAAATCACGCAAGGGTTACGTTAACAGTCTGGGGTCACTGACAGGGGGTCAGGCACTGCAACAGGTTAAGGCGGGACTGGAAGCCGTTTACCTGTCCGGCTGGCAAGTGGCCGCGGACAATAATTCAGCCAGTTCTATGTATCCCGACCAATCTCTCTACCCGGTAGACTCAGTACCGGCGTTAATTGAAAGAATGAACAATAGTTTCATGAGAGCAGACCAGATCCAATGGAAAAACGGCATCGAACCCGGCGATGAAGGCTACACAGATATGTTCGCCCCTATTATTGCCGACGGTGAAGATGGCTTTGGCGGAGTCCGTAACACTTATGAGCTAATGAAAAGCATGATCGAAGCCGGCGCTGCAGGCGTTCACTTTGAGGACCAGCTGGCTTCCGTCAAAAAGTGCGGCCACATGGGTGGCAAAGTGCTTGTCCCTACTCAGGAAGCTGTCGACAAACTGATTTCTGCCCGACTAGCTGCCGATGTTGCCGGAGTGCCCACTCTGCTTATGGCAAGAACCGATGCCAGCACGGCTGATCTGATCACCTCCGACATTGATGACTATGATCGACCTTTCCTGACGGGTGAGAGAACCAAAGAAGGCTTCTATCGCACCCGCAAGGGAATTGAACAGGCAATTGCCCGAGGACTGGCTTACGCACCTTTTGCTGATCTTCTCTGGTACGAGTCGGCGTCACCGGATCTGGATGAGGCCAGAACCTTTGCCCAGGCTATCCGTTCCGAATACCCGGATCAATTGCTGGCCTACAATTGCTCTTCTTCCTTTAACTGGAAAAAGAACATGGACGATAAAACTATTGCCCGCTTCCAGGATGAACTGAGTGAGATGGGCTACAAATTTCAGTTCATCACACTGGCGGGTATTCATAGCATGTGGCACAACATGTTCGATCTGGCCTACCACTATGGTCAGGGGCAGGGCATGAAACATTATGCGGAGATGGTTCAGCAACCAGAGCAGGCGGCATTTGAACGAGGTTACACCTTCTTATGCCCCCAGAAAGAAGTGGGTACAGGTTACTTTGACCATATCACGCACGTGATTCAAAAAGACCGCTAGTCACTCAACCGATTATGGGGAGTTTTTGGATTTCCCACGATGTTTACCAGCTGACAGCAGCTCTTAATCTCTCAAGAGATGAAGAGCTGCTTCTGATCACGCACAATTTTCCAAACCGATAGGAACCCCTTCTTCCTGCATAGTGTCTATCCTGTACAGAGTTGTACAAAATGGAACCCCTATGCCGACCCCCCTGTCTACCCCTGGTTTGAAAACCCTGAAGAAAATCTACCAAAGCCAGCAGAGCTACACTCGAAAGACACCTCTGATTCACTGCGAAGAGCTGGGAGCAAGAGTCCAGGGCAAAGTATTTGTGAAAGCTGAATCTTTGCAAAAAACCGGCGCTTTCAAATTCAGGGGAGCCCTTCACAGACTGCTGCAGCTGACTGAACAGGAGAAATCACGCGGCGTCGTTGCCTACTCTTCCGGCAATTTTGCCAGAGGGCTGGCCGCAGCAGGCGAAATTCTGGGCATTGATGTTCACATTGTTATGCCCGCCGATGCCCCCAAGAACAAAATAGACAGTGCCCTTGCCCACGGCGCCGAAGTCAAACTCTGTGATGAATCTCAACCATCCAGAGAGGAGGCAGCTGCTGCGGAGGCCGTTAAACTCTCCCAACAGCATAACTACTCTCTTCTTCACCCTTTTGATGATGCCACCCTGATACAAGGTCAGTCCGCTGTCGCTATAGAAACTTCCGAACAGCTTGAGCAGCTTGGTGAGACTTGCCACTTTTTGTTATGTCCAACCGGTGGAGGCAGTCTGGTTGCAGGCTCAAGTATGGTCTTTAACACCGTCAACTACCCTGAAACTCAGGTACTGGCTATTGAACCGTCCGGATATGAAGGAATGACCTTGTCGATTGAACAAGGTCGTCGGGCCAGGGCAAATGGCAATCTCGTCAGCTCCTGTGACGCTCTTCAAGCCCTGAGCCCCGGTGAAACAAATCTCTTGATCGTACAGAATTCTGAGGTCGCAGGGCTGGCCGTTGATGAAGCGTTTGTAAATGAAGGCATTAGATTTGCTGCATTTAATATGAAACTTATCCTCGAACCCAGCGGCGCTATCGGACTCGGAGCACTGTTACAGCACTCAGAAAAGTTCAGAGAAAAGACAACCGTGATCATTGCCTCAGGAGGAAACATCGATATTGAAGAGTACGCCAGAATCATTCAACAATGACCCAATCCTGCTGTAAAAATCAGATATCACCTCATTAAAATAAGGCTTTAGAATCTGAAAAAAGCAGCTAAACAATCAATACTGCTGCAATGCCCGCTATTATGTAGAAAGCACCTGTAGATCTATCAAATATAGATTTGCTCTTTTCTGTTCTTAGAATAGGCTTTATGATTATAGCTAGAAGACCGTAGAGTAATTTGCAAACTAAATCTACCAGCATCCAAGTCACAACAACAATTACAATTTGATCCAACAATGGTTTTTCTGATGAAATAAATTGAGGCAAGAAGGCCATGAAAAAGATAATATCTTTTGGATTACTTACCCCTAAAAAAATGATTTTTTAAATAAATTATTAAATTTTGGAGATTCGCCAGACTCAAAATCCGTTGTGCTTTCAGGTATTTTATTAATAGATCCTCTGATAGTCATAAATCCCAGATATACCAAATAAACTGCACCTAAAACCTTCAGCATCATAAATAAATGATCAGAAGCAGTAATTATGACGCCTAACCCAGTTGCGGACACAACTAAATACAAGGATGATGCAGCAGTTCCACCTAAAAAAGAGGGATATGATCTAATAATTCCATAACGCACAGAATTGGAAACCATCAACAAGGATAAAGGACCTGGTATCATAATGACCAGAAAAATTGAAACCAAGTATAAAACCCAAACTTCAAAACCCATTATTTTTCTCCTAAAACTATCAGAGTTTTTGTTAATAAATGCACAGCCTTTTCAACACCTGAATATTTTACATTCTCTTCAGAAACATGACTTGGCTTTTCAAAAAAAGGCAAAAATATCATAGCAATAGGAGTAATAATCCTACCTACTGTCAGCATAAAATCATTATTGCAACTCAGCTCATATGAGCGATTTATTAATATTGATGCTTTATGCATAGCATCTTTACGAAAGCCCAAAGGGACTGCCACTGCATGACCTGCTCTACCGGAAATTGTCAAAGTATAAGGGTCTGCACCCTGAATTGAGGTAACTATTCCAAGAGGTAGGCCTTTGCTGAACAGAACCCTGTTGAATATTTACTTCTCAAGAACCCATTAAATTATCTCTTAACAATTTTACTTATTCCAGCTAACTCATGAGACTTATTTACAACATTAATACCTGAAGAGCCTTTTTTATTAAAAAAGCTCTGCTCTGCTCTTTCATTATCAGGGATAAAACTTCGCTACTCATAAATCTTATGGTGATCTAAAAGCGAAGAAGCTTATCAAATCAACCTTTCCTGAGAGAACAGAATTCCATTATTATCGGCGTAGACATAACCCCCGGGTGCAAAATCAACACCATGAAAAGAGACCACCAGATTACTTTCACCCACCCCCTTTTTATCCGTTTTCATGGGATGACAACCCAGCGCCTGAACGCCCAATGACAAATCGGCAATGATATCGACATCCCTGATGCAGCCATAAATAATAATCCCTGCCCAACCGTTTTCAACGGCTCGCTCTGCCAGCATATCGCCCAGCATGGCTCTGCGCATGGACCCCCCGCCATCAACTACCAGCACCCTGCCCTCTCCTGGCTGACCTACCCACTCACGCACCAGGGAATTATCTTCAAAACATTTCAGGGTCACGACTTGCCCATGAAAAGCATTAACGCCACCAAAGTTTCTGAAACCAGATTCAGCAACGGAAACCTGTTCGGGAAATTCATCACAAAGATCAGGGGTAGTAAACCGGGTCATTCTTCTTTCCTTATTTTTACAGACAGGATCTGATGGCAAAAAGTCTACAGGAATCAGGAGAGTAAAGAAGACAAGGGAATTGAATAGTCAGTATAAACAGAGATGATGAAGCCCGCATTGCGAGCTTCATCTTTGCATCAAACTATTGAGATCCATTATCAGCAAGGTACAACCAGGTTTCCAGCACAGAGTCCGGATTCAGGGATACTGTCTCAATACCCTCCTCCATCAGCCACCTGGCGAAATCAGGGTGGTCACTGGGGCCCTGACCGCAAATACCTATGTACTTACCTTGCTTTCTACAAGCCTGAATAGCCATCGACAATAACTGCTTGATGGCCGGATTACGTTCATCAAAGAGATGGGCAATCAAGCCAGAATCCCGGTCCAGACCCAGAGTTAGCTGAGTCATATCATTGGAACCAATGGAGTAACCATCAAAGTACTGAAGGAAGTCCTCTGCCATCAACGCATTGGAAGGCAGCTCGCACATCATGATGACTCGCAGACCGTTTTCACCTCGTTTCAGACCCAACTTTTCCATGATGGCAGTCACCTGAGCTGCTTCGTTCGGCGTTCTAACAAATGGCACCATCAGCTCAACATTGGCCAGCCCCATTTCATCACGAACCCGCTTCATGGCCCGGCATTCCAGTTCAAAACAATCCTGAAAATCTTCAGAGATATAACGTGACGCTCCCCGGAAGCCCAGCATCGGGTTTTCTTCATGGGGCTCATAGAGATGGCCACCCAACAGATTGAAGTACTCATTGGACTTGAAGTCAGATAAGCGAACAATGACTTTTTCCGGAGCAAAGGCTGCGGCAATGGTAGAGACGCCTTCCACCAGCTTATCAACATAAAAGTCTACCGGACTGCCATAGCCTGAAATGCGCTCCCCCACCTGACGCTTCACATCCGCAGGCAGCCGCTCAAAATTCAGCAGGGCTTTGGGATGCACACCAATCATCTTGTTGATGATGAATTCAAGCCTGGCCAGACCTACTCCCTTATTTGGCAGTCGAGAGAAGCTGAAAGCACGGTCTGGATTTCCCACGTTCATCATCAGCTTAAAAGGCAGTTCCGGCATAACATCCAGATCTCTGACCTTATGTTCAAAGTTCAACAAGCCCTCATAAATAAAACCCGTATCACCTTCTGCACAGGAGACCGTTACCAAAGCACCTTCCCTGAGCCTGTAAGTCGCATCGCCGCAACCCACAACAGCAGGAATGCCCAGCTCACGCGCAATGATAGCCGCATGACAGGTTCTGCCACCCCGATTCGTCACGATGGCAGATGCCCGTTTCATCACCGGCTCCCAATCAGGATCAGTCATGTCAGTAACCAGCACATCGCCTTGCTGAACCTTGTCCATCTCATCAATATCTTCAATCAGGCGAACCTTGCCCTGACCGATTTTCTGACCAATACTGCGACCTTCAACCAGCAATTCCCCCTTCTCTCTAAGGATGTAACTTTCCAGTTTTCTGCCACTATTCTGGCTTTGCACGGTTTCAGGGCGAGCCTGTACAATATAGAGTTGCTGATCATCACCATCTTTAGCCCACTCGACATCCATTGGGCAGCCGTAATGCGCTTCAATAGCCATGGCCTGACGGCACAATTCGGTGGCGTCCTCATCGCTGATAGAAAACTGCCCTCTGGCATCCAGATCCACATCAACTGTTTCTACCGAACGCCCTGCAGAACTGCCCCGGCCGTATACCATCTTAATCGCCTTGCTGCCCAGGGTACGCCTCAAAACACCAGGGCGTCCGGCTTTGACTGCAGGCTTGTAGACATAAAATTCATCCGGATTGACGGCACCCTGTACGACCGTCTCCCCCAAACCGTAAGAAGCCGTAATAAATACAGCCTGATCAAAACCAGACTCAGTATCCAGAGTAAAGAGAACCCCGGAAGAACCGGTCTCGCTGCGTACCATTCTCTGAATACCGGCAGACAGCGCCACATTCCTGTGATCAAAGCCCTGATGAACACGGTAAGCAATAGCTCGGTCATTAAAAAGTGAAGCAAACACTTCGCGAACAGCTACCAATACGTTTTCTGCGCCGCGAATATTCAGGAAAGTCTCTTGTTGACCAGCAAAAGAGGCGTCTGGAAGGTCTTCCGCCGTTGCCGAGGAGCGAACCGCCACTGGCAGATCATCATCTCCGGAAAGAGACTGGTAAGCTTTGATAATGGACTCTTCCAGTTCCGGCCTGAAAGGCTCATCCATAATCCAGCGACGTATTTTTGCACCAGCCGTGGTCAGTGCCCTGATATCATTGATATCCAGGTCATCCAGAAGGCTATGAATTCTTTGATACAGTCCATTGCCATCGAGAAAGTCCCGATAAGCCTCTGCCGTTGTTGCAAAACCACCAGGGACTTTTACCCCGACTTTGCTCAAACCACTGATCATCTCGCCCAGAGAGGCGTTCTTCCCGCCTACTTTTTCGACGTCACCCATGCCCAGAGTTTCCAGGCCCACTACAAAATTATTCAAAGCAGCATTCCCCGCTCTTTTCTATCTGCTTATGGCTGTTTCGGCTAGCCAGGTGCGCTTGTATGCTTATGGCCGGCGCTTGGCTTTCTTGTACAAAAGACAACCGTCTGATATACCAAATTCAGTCCAGCCTATCGCTTCCGTGTTTCGGCAGGTACACTATGTTAGATTTTGTTATAAAATGAAATACCTTGAAGGAAAAAAAGTGAAAAGAACGGCAATTTTTGTTTCAGACGGTACCGGAATCACTGCAGAGTCGTTCGGACAGAGCCTCCTCGCGCAATTTGAAGGTCATGAGTTTCAACACGTTACCTTCCCTTATATAGATTCAACTGAAAAAACCATTCAGCTGATTGAGAAGATCCACAGTATTCACAAAGAAGAACAAATTAGACCTGTCGTCTTCATGACAGTACTGAATGAAGACGTTAGTCGCATACTCCACACGAGTGGTGCCTATATAATAGACCTCTTCCAAACTTTTCTACCGGGCCTTGAGCATGAGTTTGGTCAACACCCTCTCTATAGAACAGGCAAGAAACGTTCCACAACTCACAGCCACAGTTACCACCGACGTATAGAAGCCGTTCAATTTGCTCTTGATAATGATGACGGAGCAAAAACAAGAAATTATGACAAAGCGGATATTATTCTGCTGGGAGCATCCAGAAGTGGCAAAACTCCGTCCTGCATTTACCTGGGTCTGCAGTTTGGTATCTTTGCAGCGAACTATCCCATCACAGAAGAAGATCTGGATGAACCACTCAGGCTTCCCAAACCCTTGCAACCACACAGGGACAAACTATTCGGACTGACGATACACCCCGGCCGACTGGCTGGTATTCGTAACGAGAGACGCCCGAACTCACGTTATTCGTCCAGTCAGCAATGTCAGTTTGAAATCCACACGATTGAGCGGATTTATCGCAAGGAGCGTATTCCCTATATCAACAGTACTGATTACTCCGTTGAAGAAATTTCTACTCGTATCATGGATCTTGCTCAACTGAAACGACGACTGAAGTAGTATTTAACGGACTCACGAATTTAAAAAGAATCTCCGGGGATCTTTACCCAGCCTTCCATGAGAACTCGGGCACTGCGACTCATAATGGCTTTTTTCGCCCTCCACTCTCCGTTTTCCAAGACAGGTTCGGCTCCAACACGCAGAATTCCGGAAGGGTGTCCGAAACGAACCCTTTTATGTTCACCGCCACCTGCCGCCAGGTTCACCAGTGTTCCGGGAATAGCAGCAGCAATACCGATGGCTACCGCAGCGGTACCCATCATCGCGTGGTGAAGCTTACCCATAGACAAGGCTCTCACTAACAGATCAATATCATCCATTTTGATCTCTTTACCACTGGATGCGGTATAAGGGGTGGGCTTAGCCACAAAGGCTATCTTGGGAGTGTGCTGACGTTGCGCAGCTTCATCTATATGGTCAATGAGCCCCATCTTAACCGCAGCATGAGCGCGAATAGTTTCAAAACGAGCCAGCGCCTCTTGGTCGCCATTTATGGCCTCCTGCAACTCGGTTCCGGTATAGCCCAACTCCTGCGCATTCAGGAAAACAGTTGGAATACCCGCATTAATCAGCGTCACTTTTAGCCTCGCACACTCCACAACATGAGTAGGAACTTCCAGATCATCGATCAGGTTACCCGTTGGAAACATAGCCCCTTCGTCGTCTGCTGGATCAAGAAACTCCACCTGAACTTCTGCCGCCGGGAAAGTGACACCATCCAGCTCAAAGTCTCCAGTTTCCTGGACCTCTCCGTTAGTGATGGGCACATAAGCAACGATGGTCTTTTTGATGTTGGCCTGCCAGATGCGCACTACAGAAACACCATTTACAGGTACACGAACGGGATCAACCAGACCTTTACTGATTGCAAACGCACCGACAGCAGCGGTCAGGTTGCCACAATTACCACTCCAGTCTACAAAGGGCTTATCAATTGAAACCTGACCAAACAGGTAATCAACATCGTGATCCGGCTGGCTGCTTTTCGACAAAATGACAGTTTTACTGGTGCTTGAAGTAGCCCCCCCCATACCGTCAGTATGCTTCCCGTAGGGGTCAGGGCTACCAATCACACGCAACAACAGGTTGTCCCGGACTTCGCCGGCAACCTGTGCGCGCTCAGGCAGATCTTCCAGACTAAAGAAAACGCCTTTACTGGTGCCGCCTCTAATATAACTAGCGGGCACCTTGATCTGAGGCTCATGCGACATTCTTATTTGCCCTCCAGAAAGTCCTTGGCAAATCGTTGCAGTACACCACCAGCAGCGTATACAGACACTTCTTCTTCCGTATCAAGACGACAAATGACGGGCACTTCCAACCTTTTTCCATTGGCACGGTGAATCAGCAGCGTCAGGTTCGCTAGTGGCCTACGCCTGCCGACTACATCATAGGTTTCAGTACCATCCAGACCCAGAGTCTTTCGGGTGGTGCCATCCTTGAATTCCAGCGGCAGAACCCCCATACCCACCAGATTGGTTCTATGGATACGTTCAAAACCTTCAGCCACGATGACTTCAACACCGGCTAGACGTACACCTTTCGCAGCCCAATCACGGGATGACCCCTGACCATAATCGGCACCTGCAACAATAATCAGTGGCTGCTTGCGGTTCATGTAGGTTTCAATCGCTTCCCACATTCGGGTTTCTTTACCTTCAGGCTCAATACGGGCCAGAGAACCCTGTTTCACTGCTCCCCTGTCATCGAGGCACATTTCGTTCAGCAGTTTAGGGTTGGCAAAAGTCGCTCGCTGTGCGGTTAGATGGTCACCACGATGTGTGGCATAAGAGTTGAAATCCTCTTCAGGCAATCCCATTTTCGAAAGATATTCACCCGCAGCAGAAGTTGCCAGGATGGCATTTGATGGTGACAGGTGATCGGTAGTAATGTTGTCACCCAGGAGAGCCAGAAGGCGCATGCCTTTCAAAGTTCGCTCTCCGGCCAGAGCTCCTTCCCAGTATGGAGGACGCCGTATGTAGGTACTCATTGGACGCCAGTCGTAAAGAGGACTCTTGGCTTCTTCTGTCATACCCAAGTCAAACATGGGGATGTAAACTTCGTTGAACTGCTCAGGTTTCACATACTCAGCAACGATCTCATCGATCTCTTCATCACTTGGCCAAATGTCTTTCAGTGTGACAGCATTACCCTCTTTATCCGTACCGAGTATATCTTTTTCTATATCAAAACGTACGGTACCGGCAATGGCATAAGCGACTACCAGAGGCGGAGAAGCAAGGAAAGCCTGCTTGGCATAAGGGTGAATACGGCCGTCAAAGTTGCGGTTACCGGATAATACTGCTGTAGAATAGAGGTCGCGATCAATCAATTCTTTCTGAATGTCCGGGTCCAGGGCACCACTCATACCGTTACAAGTCGTACAGGCATAACCGACAATCCCAAAACCCAGTTTCTCCAACTCAGGTAATAATCCTGAGGCTTGAAGGTAAAGCCTCGCAACTTTGGAGCCTGGCGCAAAAGAGGATTTAACCCAGGGCTTACGAACCAGACCGAGCTTATTGGCCTTGCGAGCAATAAGGCCTGCAGCCACAACATTTCGAGGATTACTGGTATTGGTACAGCTGGTGATGGCAGCAATAATCACAGCACCATCGGGTAGAAGACCTGCTTTTTCTTGGGTCTGAGCTTTATCCAGATCGACAGCAATGCCACGCTGAGCCAGTTCCGAGGTGGGCAAACGACGATGCGGGCTGGATGGCCCCGCCATGTTTCGAACAACAGTGGACAAATCAAATGTGAGAACACGCTCGTACTCAGCCGTTTTCAGATCATCTGCCCAGAGGCCGCTGACCTTGGCATAATTTTCAACCAGCGCCACCTGCTCCGGCTTGCGCCCAGTCAGCTTCAGATAATCGATGGTTTGTTCATCAATGTAAAACATGCCCGCGGAAGCACCAAATTCCGGTGTCATGTTGGAAATAGTGGCACGGTCACCAATGGTCAGATCTACAGCACCTTCACCAAAGAACTCGAGGTAAGAAGAAACAACACCTTCTTTTCGCAAAAACTCTGTAATGGCCAGAACAATATCGGTTGCTGTCATACCAGGTTGACACTTGCCTACCAGCTCAACACCAATAATCTCTGGAAGACGCATCATGGAAGGACGCCCAAGCATAACCGTTTCAGCTTCCAGCCCACCTACACCCATCGCAATAACACCCAGCGCATCGATATGGGGCGTATGGCTGTCAGTGCCTACACAAGTATCCGGATAAGCGACACCTTCACTGACCTGAATAACCGGAGACATTTTCTCCAGATTAATCTGGTGCATGATACCGTTACCCGCCGGGATAACATCAACATTTTTAAAGGCCGTTTTGGTCCACTCAATAAAGTGAAAACGATCCTCATTACGACGATTTTCAATGGCACGGTTCTTTTCAAAAGCCAGAGGGTCAGAACCACCGGACTCTACAGCCAGTGAGTGATCAACAATCAACTGTGTTGGAACAACTGGATTGACCTCGGAAGGGTCACCCCCCTGCTCAGCAATCGCATCACGCAGGCCAGCCAGATCAACCAGAGCTGTTTGACCGAGAATATCATGACACACGACACGAGCAGGATACCAGGGAAAGTCCTGATCGCGCTTGCGTTCTATGATCTGCTTGAGGGCCTCTGTCAAGATTGCAGGATTACAGCGACGAACGAGCTGCTCAGCCAGAACGCGAGAGGTGTAAGGCAGCCTTGCGTAGGCACCAGTCTGAATGGCTTCGATGGCTGCACGAGTGTCGAAATAGTCCAGTCGGGTGCCCGGTAATGGTTTGCGATATGCACTGTTCATAACATCAGTCCTTCAGTTTTATGGACGATCTTTGATCGCCACCCAGTCAACACTTTCTGGACCGGTGTAGTCCGCAGAAGGACGAATAATACGATTATTAGCACGCTGCTCCATGACGTGTGCAGTCCAACCAGAAACACGTGAACAAACAAAGATCGGTGTAAACAGTTTGGTTGGAATGCCCATGAAGTGATAGGCAGAAGCGTGGAAGAAATCAGCATTACAGAACAATTTCTTCTCACGCCACATGACCGCCTCAACACGTTCGGAAACAGCATACAGGTATTCATCAACTGAATGCTCAGACAGTTTCTTTGACCACTCTTTAATAATATCGTTACGAGGGTCAGACTCACGGTAAATCGCGTGACCGAAGCCCATAATTTTTTCTTTACGAGCCAGCATGGTCATAATGTTCTGCTCCGCTTCATCGGCAGAGCGCCAGTTCTCAATCATTGCCATAGCTGCCTCGTTTGCACCGCCATGTAAAGGTCCACGCAGTGAGCCGATTGCAGCGGTTACACAGCTGTGAACATCAGAGAGAGTGGAAGCACAAACACGGCCGGTGAAGGTAGAAGCATTAAATTCATGCTCAGCATAAAGGATCAGGGAGGCATGCATTACCTCTACATGCAGAGGTTTCGGCTTCCTGTTATGCAAGGTCCACAGAAACTGCTCAGCAATGGAGTCTGCTTCAGTATCAACATTAATTCGAATGCCGTTGTGACTGAAGTTGAACCAGTAATTAATCATGCCCGGGAAGAGGGCCAGCATACGGTCGATGTGATCCAGCTGTTCGGAGAAATCCTGCTCAGTTTCCAGATTACCCAGCATTGAACAACCGGTGCGCATAACGTCCATTGGGTGTGCACCGGCAGGAATCTCTTCCAAAACGACCTTCAGGGCATCGGGCAGTGAACGCATACTTTTCAGACGGTTTTTGTAAGCATCAAGCTCGGTCTGATTCGGCAGCTTGCCATAAAGTAACAGATAAGCGACTTCTTCAAACTGTGCTTTATCAGCCAGCTCCTTGATATCATAGCCACGATAAGTCAGACCAGAACCGGTTTTACCAACGGTACACAGTGCGGTTTCACCAGCAGACTGACCACGCAGGCCGGCGCCGCCCGGTTTCTTATTGGAAAGCATCTTTTCTGCCATGATCGTTCTCCGTTTTTCTTATTGAATGAGTGTTACGGTTAAGGATTAAGAAACTCTTGGGTCTTAACCAGACGCTCACGTTCCTGAAACGTCATCATGCCATCGGCAATCGCACCACTGTTGCCATCGCGCTTGATGACTTCAAGCACTTCACGCATCGCGGTCACTGCCGCTCGCTGAAGATCAGACGGAATGATGATGAGCTGATAACCCATTGCCTTCAGAGCTTCTGTAGGTACCAATGGGGTCTTGCCACTGTAAAACATATTGATCAGTTTCGGACCAGTAACCTGTTTGGCAATCTCTTCAATCTGCTTAATAGTCTGGGGCGCTTCAACAAACAACATATCCGCTCCAGCTTCAACATACGCCTTGGCTCGTTCGATCGCATCGCCAAAGCCGGTTACAGCAATAGCATCCGTTCTTGCTATGACAGTGACATTACCGGCGTACCTGGCAGCAACGGACACTTTCTTGCACATCTCCTCAATGGAAACCAGGGATTTGCCATCCAGATGCCCGCAGCGCTTTGGAAACTCCTGATCTTCCAGATGAAAGCCACACACGCCGGCGTTTCTGAACAGTTTTACGGTGCGCTTGACATTAACTTCGTTTCCAAAACCGGTATCCGCATCGGCAATCACAGGAAGTGAAGTGGCTTCACAGATTTGACGAACACGATCGACCACTTCAGTTAACGTCAGCAGACCAATATCAGGCACACCTGTGCTTCTCGCTATAGCACCACCACTTCCGTATAAGGCAGAGAAACCCGCCTCCTCACCCAGGCGGGCAGAGATACCATCGTATACGCCGGGTGCGGTAACAATGCCTTCTTTAGCAATCAGTTGATTGAGCGCGTTGTTTTTATCAGTCATTTGACTTCCTCTTCTTATCCAGAAAAACGTTTCGCCCCCCTGAGGTCAGGGTTACTTCATTTGCTAATGCTGGTGACCGGAGTCGATGCATTGTTCAATTTCTTTTCTGGCCCGGGCAATATGACGGCGCATTAATATTTCGGCCAGTTCACCATCACGCTCTTTCAGAGCCCTGAAGATCATCTGATGCTCAGTCAACGCTTCCTCAGGACGAGCAGGACGACCTGACGTTTTCCGGTACATTTGAATCAGATAATAGAGCTCATCACAGAGCGACCGTATCAGCCTTTGGTTGCAGGAGCCGTTGATCACACGATAATGAAAATCCAGATCGCCTTCTTGATCAATGTATGACTGACCATTCTGCTCATGAATATGGCTGGCGTGTGTTTTCAGCAGAGATTCGAGATCCAGCAGCTGCTGATCAGACATATGGATCGCTGCCAGACGAGCAGCCATTCCCTCAAGCGCCTCCCGAATGGCAAATATTTCTGACAAGTCACTCTGGTTAAGGGTGACTACCGTGGCGCCGACATGAGGCGCACGAACAACAAGACCGGTACCTTCAAGCTTCAAAATAGCCTCACGAAGAGGACCACGCCCGACTCCGTACTTTCTTGAGAGCTCTGGCTCAGAGATCCGGCAGCCCTGACTTAAGCGACCCGAAATAATATCTCCGATCAGCAGGCCCGCAACTTCTTGCGCCTGAGTGCCGACACGAACCGGGTCGTTGTTTCTGAGCGTTTCAGTCATGATAATTGTTTACAATATTCTTTTTTAAAGCCATTTATACATCAGTCAAGCTTTAATATACAGACTATTGTTAACAATCCAGTAATTGGCAAATATTCTTGCCAGAGAAATTGCTTCTAAATCAACTAAAACTGCTTTCTGAGAGCCCGACTCGCCTCTTAAAAGCACTCCTGAACAATAAAACAGCAGAAAAGTCCGTAGCGCCGACAACACTCTGAAGGTAGAATGCGCGTCTGATCTGACCCGGGATTTTCATGCCTTCTATGAAAGAGCTATTCATCGTTGAACTGGAGTACATGAGTGACTCCAGCCCTTATTTCGAGCTTTTTACCGCGCAACCCTGGGCCTGTTATCTTGACAGCTGTTCTCCCTCTTTCACAAAAGAGCAACACAATCGCTATGACATTATCACGGCTGACCCCTGGGCCGTTGTTACTGTTGACGGCAATTACCACACTAAGACCATCAATCGTCTATCCGGCGAAAGTCGGATTCAGAGTGATCAATCCCCGTTCAAGATTCTGAATGATTTACTGGCCACCATGTCAAAAGTGGAGCATCCTGATTTACCCTTCACGGGTGGTGCACTGGGATTCTGGGGTTATGAACTATGTGGCTTGACCGAGCCAGAAAAAATTCAGCCGCGACAGCTGGAAGTGCCTTTAATGAGTGTAGGCCTCTACCACTGGGCCATTATTTCCGATCACCAACAGCAAAAAACCATTTTTTTCAGTCACCCTGATATGCCAGACAATGACCGGAAAAGCATTGTTGCTCGCATTCATAACAAAGCAAAGCCCGAGAGTGCGGCGCCATTCCAACTGCAGGAAAAATTTTCTACCACCATCAATGAAGCAGAGTATGAA
>NZ_JAHHPS010000376.1:0-7407 GCF_024606275.1 Endozoicomonas sp. SESOKO4
CAACAACACCGGGCAAATAACTAACATCACCACATACGACTTCTGTCGGGTTGCCTGATTTCCCTCAGAGACCGGAATGACCTGACCAGACAACGAGGTCATTAATGGTATATGGAAAGGATAGCCAGACAGCCCGGTTTTGTTAGAGCAACCGCTCTTCAACCTCTTGAGCGATTCTGGCGGGAACGTCATTTTGCGCCTCCTTCACCGCCTGACAAATGGCCCGATAAAAACCCTCTTCATCGGCCCCTCCGTGACTCTTGATCACAACCCCCTGCAAACCAAGCAAACTCGCTCCATTATGCAACACCGGATCAACCTTGCGATTAAATTCTTTCAGCAGCGGTGAAATCAAAAAATAAAGAAACTTGTTCAACAGAGAACGCCGAAAAACAGACCTCAAGCCACTACGCATCAAGTTCGCAACCCCCTCTCCCGTTTTTAGGGCCACATTACCAACAAAGCCATCGCAGACAATCACATCAGCCCGACCACTGACAATATCATGCCCTTCTACAAAGCCGATATAATCCAGCCCCTGCTGTACCTCAAGCTTTTCCAGGAGCAGATGATGAGCCAGCCTGACCTGCTCATTCCCCTTCATTTCTTCGGTACCAATATTCAGCAGAGCCACTTTCGGGGATTCTACACCGTACACCGATGAAGCCAACTGAGCCCCCATAATGGCAAACTGGTAGAGATGCATCGATGTACAATCAACATTCGCCCCCATATCCATCAACAGGGCACTGCCATCGTACGTAGGCACAGAAGCCGCTATGGCCGGACGATCAATACCAGCAAAGGTTTTTAGTACATAACGCCCCATCGCCATGAGAGCTCCGGTATTACCTGCACTTACACAGGCTTGCGCCGTACTCTTCGAGACCAGCTCAAGTACTTTCCACATCGAGGAATCTTTTTTTCCACGGAGTGCCAGTGAAGGCTTGTCGTGCATGGTAACGGTTTTTTCAGCGTGAATCAGGGTAAAGCGCGACCGATCAGAGAAGTCGGTATCGGAAAGATAATCTTCAATGAGCTGCCTGTCACCGACAAGCAGAAGATGAAGAGAAGAATAATGCTCGAGCGCTCTGAGAGCCGCCCGTATACGAGAACGGGGACCATCGTCCCCGCTCATTACATCAAGCGCAACCGTTAGTTGTGAACCAGCGTTTGCACCTGATGTCATTTTATTTCATGCCTCCGGGAGACAGCAAAGCAATCACTGTACTCATTCCTTAGGGCAAGCATACCTGAGAACTTAGTCTTCGCCGGTTTCAACCACTTTCTTGCCACGGTAGAAACCTTCAGCAGAAACGTGGTGACGACGATGAGTTTCGCCGGAAGCTGCCTCCACAGACAGCTGAGCAGAAGTCAGACTATCGTGGGAACGGCGCATATTACGCTTGGAACGGGTTTTACGGTTTTGCTGAACAGCCATGTGTCAACTCTCCTGGGTCGTAGTATCTGTTTTCAATTTGGCCAGAACGCTGAAAGGGTTACTGTTCTTGCGCTCTTCATCTGCCTCAATGGCAGCAGCCTGAGCCTCTTCTTCAGACTCAGTAGTAAAGTATTGCTGAGCTGAACAGTCCTCAGGCGGATGATAGGCCACCAGCGGAAGTGCCAGAATCAGCTCTTCCTCGAGAATAGGCAATAATTCTACCGGTTCATCACCGTACATCAACGGTTCAAAGTCTTCCGGCAGGGCTTTGGCCTGCTCGTCGGTCAGCACCCCCATCAAATGGAGATCAGCTCGCACAGGCAGCCTGGCCACATCCAGACAGCGCTGGCAGATCATGCTCAGTTCTGCCTCAACATGCCCTTCCAGCACAACCCGGTTGTTTTCACTCAATGAAAAGCGAAGATCAACCTGAACTTCGCCCCTGTCATCAACCAGACTGTCTACCAGCCGACTAAACTGACTCAATGCCAGGGAGCCTTGAAACTGCCTGCCTTGACGCGCGAATTTACGCGGATCAAAGGCTTTGGGTAATTGTCCGATAGCCATGAGTCACGGGGTTCACGGGTTGGTTGTCATAAGCGCGCAATAATAGGGGCAAGAAAAGTCTCTGTCAAAGGGTTTAACCGCATTAAGCTGTTTAACGTTCAGACCTGCAACCAACGGACTACAAAGCAACAATAACAATATGTAATTTCCGTTTATGCACACTTTTTTCTGAACTTTTGAGTCAATCCACATGATTGCCTGATATTCCAAACACAAAAGCTCTACCCGGAAAAGCTGAATCATCCTGCATCGACCAAAATTCAGACTGTTGAACCTGCGTTAATTGTCTATTGGATAAATCTTCTGATTCAGATAATCATATATTTGATGGAGTGTTGAGTAAGGGCGCGTCCAATGATCCCAACCTGTTTTACTTAATGTTTCGTCTACTGGAGTCCCATTATCAACAAATCTGGCATAGCTATTAGCCAAGGCGAATAAAGATGCGACTAACCCCACTTTAAGCATCCTGCCTGAGTGGGTGCTGCCATTGGCATCTGTTAGAATTAATCCTTTGCTGGCAACGGTCAGAATTCCACCCATGATGAGCATTACGGATGTGCTAATCAAGACTCCCGTCCCGATAGCGGCTCTGGCGCTCAGTTCGGTTTCGGTGGTTTTTAGCTGAACGGCTTTGACAACGAAAGTGGCTCTACTTACTACTCCGATAAAGTTTCCGAATAAAGCTCCTAATGAGAATGCACTTCCGATTGCCATGCTTTCGTTTAGAATCATGGCTACATATTCGAATGCAACATCGAATGCGATTAAGACTACGACTAAGGCAATCGATAAGTTACTTGCAAGTAAAGCTTTGTTAAATCCATGAAAAAGAGTAGATGGAGCAAAAATAATAAGGTCAGATATAATGCGGGTAGAGATATATAAAATTGATAAGAAAGTAATACAACTTAAAGTTCTTTTAAAAATATCAAGGCTATTGAATTTCAAAAATCCATATACACTGAGTCCTAAAAAGGCGTTGATTGACGTCAACTTAGTAAACACTTCAAAAAATTCATAATCGACATAAACACCCTCTGTTTTAATGTTAGCGATATCAATAGTAAATTTAGACAGTACATCTATTATGGTACCTGTCATAGATTTAACGATAAGATGCAGAAAAATCACGGACTCTATGGCTATTTCTCCATCACTGATCGATAATCCACACAAGACATTGGATAGAAGTCCACTCGTTGATAAAATTCTTTCCAAAACCGGTTTTTTTGGCCATGAACTGTAGGTTTCTTTGAAGACCATTGAACCAACTGTCATCAACGATGTTATCTCAAGTAACTCGCGGGAGTTTTCGGTTAACGGTAACCGGGGATGTAATTTATACCTGATCAGACTTAAAGACCAATAGTTCACTTCAAACTTCAGAATGGTAGATAAAAAAAAAGGAGTAGCTTTTGGCCAGCTCATCACCTGAATTAAAAAGGATATCGTTGGTGTTATTGCGCCGTAGAAAATCAAAATCTTCTTTTTGATAACTGCTAGCAATTCTCGGCAAGAACAGCATTATTATCACTAATAGTTGCACCAGAAAAAAACAATTAACTCTTCTCATAGATGGATTCCCTCGATACCGGCAATGAATTTACATAATCACCAGTACCGATGCAAAACACTTTGAAAGCCAGCACCTCACCTATGTAAATGACGTTGTTGGCCGTTTAACCGGCAGTTAAGTAATGAATGACATCAACAGCCTCTGCCGGGATATTTCAAGGATAGACCGTAGGGTTGCAGATGCAGCTTTATGATGAGCCTTTGTCAGTGCCAGCACCTATAGCAACGATGCTTATCCTGGGTGGCTGACTGAGAATAGTGTCCATCCAGGCGACCCCGTCCAGACAACCCCGAAGCGAGGACGCTATTCCCAGTCAGGCTCCAGAGGATAGGTCATCTGAATCAGATAATCATATATTTGATGGAGTGTTAAATAAGGCCGCGTCCAATGACCCCAACCTATTTTACTCAATGTTTCGTCTACTGGAGTGCCATTATCAACAAATTTGGCATAGCTATTGATAAGGGCGAACAGCGATGCGACCAGCCCTATTTTCAGTACTGTAACTGAGTGGGCGTTTTCATTGCCATCTGTTGGCACTAATCCGTTGATGGATACAGCCAGAGCTCCACCCATGATGAGCATTGTGGATACGCCGACCAGGACTCCCATCCCGATTATGGCTCGAAGACTCAGTGCGGTTTCGCTTGTGTCTAGCTCATCAGCGGCTTCAAAAAAGAAAGCGCCTCTGCTCAATGCTCCGATTATGTTTCCGGCAAAAGCACCCAAGAAGGCTGAGCATCCGATTTCCACGCTTTCGTTTTGGGTTATGTCTCTATATTCGAGTGCAACATCGAATGCGATTACGACTACAACCAAGGCAATTGATAAGTTACTTGTCAGGAAAGCTTTGTTAAAGTTGTAAAGAAGAGTAGATGAAGCAAAGATAGAGTCAGATATTGTGTGGGTAGACACATATAAAATTGATAAGAAAGCAATACAACTTAAAGTTCTTTTAAAAGCATCAGGATTATTGAATTTCAAAAATTCATATACATTGAGCCCTAACAAGACGTTGATTGACATCAACTTAAGAAACACTTCAAAAAATTCATAATGAGCACAAATATTCTCTATTTTAATATTAGCGATATCAATAGTAAATTTAGACAACATATCTATTATGGTACCCGTCATAGCTTGAACAATAAGATGCAGAAAAATCAGGGATTCTACGGTTATTTCTCTTTCAATGATCGCTGTTCCCATATGACAGTGGATAGAATACCACTCGTTGATAAAAGTCTTTCCAAAACTGGTTGTTTTGGCCATGAGCTGTAGGTTTCTTTGAGGGCAATTGAACCAACTGTCATCAACGATGCCATCTCAATTAACTCGCGAGAGTTTCGATTTAACGGTGATTGGGGATATAATTTATACCTGATCAGACTTAAAGACCAATAGTTCACTTCAAATTTTAGAATGGTAGATAAAAAAAAAGGAGTAGCTTTTGGCCAGCTCACCACCTGAATTAAAAAGGATATCATTGGTGTTATTGCGACGTAAAAAATCAAAATCTTCTTTTTGGTAACTACTGGCAATTTTCGGCATGAACAATACTGTTATTACAAATAGTTGCACTAGAAAAAAATAATTAACTCTTCTCATAGATAGACTCCCCCGATACCGATAATGAATTTACATGGCCATTAATAACAACAATGTAAAACCCTTTGAAAGCCAGCACCTCACCGATATGAATGACGGTGGCAACCCTGTGACCGACAATCAAGCAGTGGATGACAACACCACAGCCTCTGCCGGGACATTTCAAGGATAGGTCATACGCGTCGAGATGCAGCTCTGAAAAAAGCTCTTATCGGTATCAGGCACCGATAACGACGATACTTATCTTAATGGTGACCATTATATATCTACCATAGCCGCCTTTCTGGATCGCAAAACCACCCTGATCAACAAAGCCATCACCTTCCACCAGCAACAAATTGAACGACTAAAAGAGTACAAAGCCACCCTGATCAACAGCGCCGTAACCGACAAAATCAAGGTGACCTGAGGGCGTCAGGCCGCGTCCGATTGGTAGGGAGTGATGCCCAGCTCCCTTTGCTTGAGATGCCAAAGGTCATAGGCATTTTGTATCCGCAGCCAATGGACGGCAGAGGGTTTGCCAAACACTTTTTCCAAACGCAACGCCATTTCTGCGGTAATCGCCCCCCTGCCGTTGATGATTTTGGACAGGGTCTTCCGGCTGACGTGCAGGTGTTCAGCCGCTTGGGTAACAGAAAGTCCAAGCGGCTTCAGCAGATCTTCACCCAGAATTTCACCGGGGTGAGCGGGGTTGTACATTGGCATCAGTGGTAATCCTCATAGTTAACTATTTCGACACCGGCCTGAGTCAGTCGGAAGGTAACTCGCCAGTTGCCACTGACCGTGACCGACCAGATACCCTGCCGTTCTCCTTTTAGCTGGTGCAGACGGTAGCCGGGAAAATCCATTTCAGAAATATGCTCCAATTCTTCCAGGTTGGTGAGAAGGCGCTGTAATTTTCTGGCATGTTGCGCCTGTATTCCCGAGGTTTTACCGGTACGATAGAACCGCTCCAACCCTTTGTGCAGAAAACTGATTATCATAGCTGAAGTGTAACCCCTAAGGTTCCAGTGTCAATTGAGAGATGATTATGGTCAGCCAAACCAATGAGCAGGCACTTGAGGCCGCCATCGAATAGCAGCTTACCGGCACCTGCCTTGAGCACAGGAACAGGGTAGCAGAAGGTGTTGCCACCCTTGCGCTGAACTATGGTTATGCACAAGATGAGTTGCTGAACTCGGTGGATTTGTCCTCCTACGGCCTGCAACGGGTGAAGTTTATGAGCATGGCCAGCAGTATTCGGAACCATCCGGACTTTGCCGCCAAGTACCAGGGGAACGCTGATCGCCACAACCGGGATTTGGCCTTTAACAAGATTTTTGATGAGGTGATGCTGAATAACCGGCGCAACGAGCTGGAGCTTTATAAACTGCTGGCCACGGATGCGGCGTTTAAGGCGGCGATGCAGCAGAGTTTGCGGGAGATGTTGGATGGTGGAGTCTGATATGTGCAAATATACTTCAGAACGTGACGATGGTCGAATATTCTTTTCTGGAATAATCACGACGAATGAATAACAGTAACCCTCCTGCCAAACCAACCATGGACTACGCCCAATTGCTGGAAGCCCTGAACCGGGCAAGCACTTTTGATCTGTTCCGGCTGAATGCCATGATTGACCGCGAACTGGAATCATCAGAGCGAATTGGCCGCATCAAGGCGGCGCTGACCATAGGGCAGAAGCTGAGCTACTTTGACCGTAGCAGCAATTCGCTGCGTAACTGTGAGGTGCTGCAGCTCAGGCAAAAGCGGGCACTGGTGCTGGATTTTACCGATGGCAAACGCTGGGCAATACCCTACTACATGCTCAATCTCGAAGGTGCCGACACCCGCGTCAATCATGAAACTCAACGGGGGCTGAGTCGCCATGCTATTGCTGTGGGTGATCTGCTGGGTTTTAAAGATAAGCATAGAGAGGAACGTTTTGGCCATGTCATCCGCCTGAATACTAAATCAGTCACCCTGCAAGTAGCAGAAAGGCGGTGGAGGGTCGCTTATTCTCTACTCTACCGGGTTCTGGATGGGCAGGGTAACCAGGAAGAGGAACTGTTGATTGATGGTGAGAGGCCTGATCAGTACAATGAGGCAGTTCAGGGTTCATTGCTCGAGTGAATAACTTGTTCCCCGAAGCCTGCCTGTAAAGTAATGTCACTACTTTGTCCTTGCTTGCATCCCGCAGTGATTTGACTGATAGTTCAAATCTGTAATATTC
>NZ_JAHHPS010000377.1:0-1041 GCF_024606275.1 Endozoicomonas sp. SESOKO4
GCTTTTATATTGCCATTGTCGTAAAGTGCATAGCCCGTATCCAGTGTTAATCCATAGAGCTTACCTGTAGTGGAGCTACTTTCTTTACGTGTCAGGGCACCTAAACGGAAACCACGCTTATTTTTATAATCGAGGTCGAAATAGTTCACTGCCGCATTGGAAAACAACCTTTCTCCCTGGTAACTTGCAAAAAGACTGCCGCCGAAACTGTCGGTTTTATAGTTGGATTGCTCGGGTGTGTATCGAGTTTCAGCACCCTGTATGGCGATACCCAGCCTGAGTGCTTCTGTCAATTGGTAGTGCAGGCCCGCATGGATGACATAGCCCTTGTTGTTATTGGCTTTCCTGCCAACAGCGTCATAAATCTGGTTTTCTACTCCGGCTCCGCCGCCAAAAAATGACAAGGTGCCTGATTCCGCGTCTTTCCAGCGATGCTGTGCCAGTTCATTGAAAATATTGTTATCCAGTGTGGCTGAGTGAGAGTCTGCAATTCTTGGCAAGCCGCCGACTTCGGTGGCCCCCCTGATGGCCGACAAAATATAATCGCTGCCTATTTTGTGCATGACGCTTGAGGGGTGCAGGCCATCCCAGAATATTGACTTCTGTGCAACCCCCGTTGTGATGCGTTCTCTCTGGTCTCCCCCCTGATCAGGCGCTCTGCATGGGACGCCAATTGGCTCACCCTTAACCATACAGGTGATATCGGTATTTTCAGAGGAAAGATCAATGAAACCGAAGGCTGCCGCGTTATCAGACACCTCTGTAACCAGACCAGACAGATTCATATAGAAGATATTGGCACTGGACTTTCGGAGCTCTGTGAGGACGGCGTCATCAATCGCTTTACTGGCCATACTGAGTTGGTCACGGGTGCCAGACAACTCACGCTCTCCTCCTGGTGTTTCTCCAAGATTGGGAACATTGAGCAAAACGATATAACGAGCGCCATAGCTTTGGAGAGCATTGACACTGCCCACCATGTTTTGAGCAACTTCCCGGGGTGTCCGAAGCTGATGCACCACAAATACCACATCATTGCTG
>NZ_JAHHPS010000378.1:0-1170 GCF_024606275.1 Endozoicomonas sp. SESOKO4
ATCCTGTGCCTGCGGGCTATCCAAAGCTGGAAGTAGCAGAAACTCCGGGCGAAGTTATTGTTTTTCATGGCCAGAAGCTGAATCCGAATGATGCCGCTTTTGTAGAAAACCTCTATAAGCTTCGGGAAGAAGCTAAGGCTAATAACCCCGTTCATTCAGTAACAACACAAGTTAAAAACTATAAGGTTGAAAGCTACCAATACGTCATTCGAAGCAGTCAGATGGCACTGCTGGAGGAGTTTGCTGCGCGGCATGGTGCTGAAGCTAACGAAGGTCAAATAACGCTTGAATACGAAGATAAAGTGGCTGCGTTTGCGCTGGCAAACTATGAATCTCTGCTGCAGGCATTGAGCAGTGCTACTCCAGACCGGGCAGGTGAATTTGAACTCACACCGGAACAAATCAGAGCCGCTTCAACAGTCATCACGCCAACCTGGATGCAGAGCCAACTTCTAAAACACTTCAGCTTCAAACCTGCACTTAGAGATCTTCTAACGAACCCGCATTCTGTTGAGAAGATTCTGAAGCATATACCCATTGTCGCCAAATCAGTGACCAATATTTTATACAAAAACAAAAAGTTTGCTTTCCATTTCCTGGACAACATGGTCAGAAAGCTCACTGAGGTAGACAGCGAGCTCGAAGAGCTACTTCAGGCAGTCGAACTCCGCCAGCTTGAATATAAGCAGCAGCACGAATCGGATCCAGCCGATGCCAGTGATGAGATAAAACTGATAGCGCAAGGAATCCATCGGATGATTAAGGATAAACTTGCACAGATTCTTGTGAAGCTGAACGATCAGAGAAGCCTGCAACAGTCGCTTATTCAGGAAATCGAACGAATTCCTCTGCTGAGACAACAAGTTCCTGATGCCAGAAAAAAAGCCAGAAGTGTTTACAACTCCGGACTGGCGATACAACTTGGCATAGATGACTGGGATGACGCCCAACCACTGGAAAGGCAAGCCAGACGGCTCTTGGAGAAAATTGATGACAAGTGCAGCGAGGTTCTCAAAACACGTTATCACTCAACGGAACAGGCTGATGATGGTGCTGTAAAAGCAAAACTGGCTGCGATTGAAGGCCAGCTTGGTATCACTCCCATCAATGAAAACGATCTGGATGACCGCTACCGGTCCATTCAACAGCACCTGATATATAAAACAGAAC
>NZ_JAHHPS010000379.1:0-1362 GCF_024606275.1 Endozoicomonas sp. SESOKO4
GCATCATCTGGTTGATGCTGTCACCTTTGACAAGCAGGGCCTGCATTTCCTTGACGGTATCTACCCAGTCAGCGGACAGGTTATTGCTGTACCACCCGGATAACTGATCAAGATAGCGGGACCAGGAGATCAATGGGTCAATGGCAGGGTAGAAACGCTTATAGGCGCGGTCATAGGAAAGTCCCAGGAAGGTTTTGACCGTACTCAGGGTTGCCTGGGTTACAGGCTCCTCGAAATTACCACCGGCGGGGGATACAGAGCCCACCAGAGTCAGGGAGCCTTCGTCTCCTTCTTCGTTACGGATGACACCGCAACGTTCGTATACACCTTTAATGGCAGAGTCCATGTAAGCCGGGAAACCTTCTTCACCGGGAATCTCTTCCAGACGGTTGGAGGTCTCACGCATGGCCTGGGCCCAGCGGGAAGTGGAGTCTGCCAGCGCGAGAACGTTGTACCCCATCTGACGGTAGTATTCACCGAGCGTCAGACCCGTGTAGATAGAAGCCTCACGGGCGGCCACAGGCATGGATGAGGTATTACAGATGATAACGGTGCGGTCGATGAGGGAGCCGCCGGTGGTAGGATCTTGCAGGTGTGGAAATTCTTCAATGGTTTCCACCACCTCACCGGCGCGTTCACCACAGGCTGTTACGATGACGATGTCGGCATCGCAGTAACGCGAGAAAGAGTGCTGTAATACTGTTTTTCCAGAACCGAACGGGCCGGGGATACAACCGGTTCCACCACGGGCAATGGGGAAGAAAGTGTCCACGATTCTCTGGGTAGTCACCAGGGGTGTATCAGGATACTGACGTTCAGTTTTACCTTTTCCGGACAAGGTTTCAGAAATGGAGTGACGTACCGGCCACTTCTGTACCATCGTAAGGTCGATCTCGTCACCCTGCCGGTTTCGCACTTTGGCAACGACGGTATCAACGCTGAAGGAGCCTTCCTGGATCCAGATCACTTCCACTTCGCCTTCGGTGTTAAAAGGAATCATGATCTTGTGCGTAAAGCGACCTTCGGGAACCGTACCAAAGGTTTCACCCGCGTGCAGTTTGTCACCAATCTTGGCCACTGCCGTAAAGGCCCACGTCTGACTGCGATCAAGCGCATCAATCTGGACACCGCGCTGCAGGAATTTACCATGCAGAGAGGCCAGTCTCTCCAGAGGGTTCTGCAGACCATCGTAGATCATGGAAAGAATGCCGGGACCCAGCTCCAGAGAGAGCAGATGGCCCGTCTGGATGATGGCGTCGCCTACTGCGACCCCCCGGGTGTCTTCGTAGACCTGAATGTCAGCGATATCACCGCGAACCCTCAGGACTTCTGCCATCAGTTGCTCCTCCACCTGTTCATTGG
>NZ_JAHHPS010000380.1:0-2013 GCF_024606275.1 Endozoicomonas sp. SESOKO4
CAACCTTTTGATTTTATTCGCGACGGAAGTTGTGATGTGAAATATTTTGTCTGTGATAATATCAACTTTCTGGCTTGTAAAAATGGTGAAGCTATCGGTAATTGCACAAATCCAAGATCGAATGAAATATGTCGAATTTCAAATCAGGATAATAGCAATGGTAATTTAAACTGCCCAAGCTGTGGAGTTGGGTGGAGTTTAAGTTCAATAGGTTATCCTGTACGCGACAATATTTTTAGGCAATTTTATGTTGAATCTTGCATTGAGCCCGTAAAAGATGGAAGCTGTCACCTTCCTGATTCGTTTAAATGCAAAGGTGTTTTATGGGATGTTTGTGTAAATGGGATTGGTCAGGGCAAATGCACCAATGATATGGAGAGTTGTGATATTATCATGTCGTCTGATTGCCCAGTCACAAAATCCAAGACTTGCGGGGCAATTAAATGTGATGGTTGTGAAGCAGGCTGGAATCTACCAGATCAACCGGCTCTTTATGATTTCCCACTAGGTTGTATGAATAAACCTTCTCCTTTTTCTCCTGGCAATGAAAAACTTATTATTCCTTTATCTGTGGCTGGAGGTGTTGTATTTGTTGGAATAGTCGCTGCCATTGTCGGGGTATCAGTTTACTTTTGTAAGTATCGTTATAGGCGACAAGGGTATCAGCACATTGATGGGCTGGTAACAAACTGAGACAGGCTGTATAGCTCGGATAGCAGGTGGTGTCTAAGCTCCAGCCCCCACACTAGACCGTCATGCGGGTCTGCAGCGTGCGGTTCAAAGAGGCTGGTGAAACCTGATCAATAAGTCTTTCAGATAAACAAGCCCAAGGCTTGTATGACAAGTGTCGTTTAGAGCCTATTACACTGAAAAAGTTTTGCTCTACCAGTAAAACTACTGGAAAAGAATTGGAAGAGACTGTTTTTCGGCCCTATACTCACGCCTTCAACACGCATCACGCCCATCACACCTTTCACACCCATCATCTAGTCAAGGTTTTAATGATGATCATCGATCCACACAAAATAATTGGCTTCAGTCTTCTATTTACGTCGCTTTCATGGGGTGCGGCTGTAAATACTAACTCCCTTCCTGTTGCGGAAGCACTTGTAGAATTTTTTCCTGAAACAGATTCTCCCCCTTGTCGTGGGGTGCTGGTTTCGAAAGATTTAATGGCTACTTCGCCAATATGCGTCCAAAAAGCAAGGGAACACTCAAATGATGGATTGATTGAAACTTTAACATTATCAGGTGAGTCTGTAGGATACATCGCTGAACACTCTGATAAGCCCCTTGAAAGCAATATGCTACTGAATATCAGCCTTGATAGTGAGACCTTCAGGCCGGGGAGTTATCCTGTCTTTAATGATGATTTATTACTTCCAGAGCAAGCATTTACGTACAATGTTAATGAAAAACAGCAGCTGGTTCAGCAGCCAGTCACTCTTGCTCTTGATGAAACTCGAAGTAAGTCGACATTTATTATTTCCTCAGAGTTCTCAATACCACAGGGTTCACCAGTCTTCGACCTCAAAAACCAGCTGGTTGGCCTGAGAGGTACGGGCAACCAATGCTTCTCTGTCAGCGAACTGCCAATTGCAAGATTCAGAAGAGATCTAAAAGATGACCCGTATGATCCATATGATGATTCAGATGACGAATTTGATCCACAAATAATATATATTGCTTTAGGAATCGCTGCTGCTGTTGGTGCAGTAGCCACAGCAATATTTTATCTTTCTACCTACCATAAAGCCCGTGCCGTAGGTATGCCTGCCGAGGTTTACTGGGCTGGTATTCTGAGCCAGAAACACTGTGGTTACTGCAGCTTCGATTCTGCATGTTATGGAGTTATTGGGATTTGCTGCTGCCCGTTCATCTTTTGGCCTCTATCTGCTTATCGTGCAGCGACAAACTGGATAGAAGATTATGGTGGCTTACGCGCAGATCAGGCCCCTATTATTCATCAGCCTCAACAATCAGCACCACCGCTCTATTCTCAGTAGTATTAAT
>NZ_JAHHPS010000381.1:0-1920 GCF_024606275.1 Endozoicomonas sp. SESOKO4
ATGATATTGAGAGAGTTCTGAACTATCCTTGGGCCTTATTGACTGCTCTGCGGCTTGAAGATGACAGAACTCTTATCATTCGCAGCCACTGTCTTTGTGAGCTTCTTTGCCATCATGAATCCCGTTGCCAATACCCCCATTTTTCTGGGCTTAACCAATGGGCTTGAATCGGCTGAAAAGCGAAAAATCGCCATACAATCCAACTTTCTGGCGTTCATTATTGTCAGTGTCTTTTGCCTGCTAGGTCATGTCATTTTCAGTCTTTTTGGTATCACCCTCCCGGCACTCAGAATTGCAGGAGGCATTCTGGTGTTCCTGATTGGCAAGGACATGCTTTCCGGCAATAGCTCAGAGGTTCACACTCCCAGTATCGAGGATAATCGTAAAAGTCTGGAGCATCCCCATGTCAGTATTGCGATCAGTCCACTGGCAGTGCCCATTCTGGCAGGGCCGGGAACGATTGCTGCGGCGATGAATTTTGCGACAGGAAAAGGCATCCCTGAGGTGACCGTCTGTATCACTGTCTTTGGAGTGCTCTGTGGCATCAGTTGTCTGTTTTTTCTCTCGGGAGAACGCTTCCTCCACTATCTGGGAGAAAGTGTAGTGAAGGTCATCAGTCGTATGATGGGACTGATTCTGGCGGTGATCGGTACCCAGCTTGTCATAGAGGGTGTTTATGGTGCCTGGAAGCTGAACCTCTGAAGATTACTTACTTTCCGATACAGAACGAAGAGAAAATCCTGCCCAGTAAATCATCGCTGGAGAACTCGCCGGTGATTTCACCCAAGGCTTTCTGGGCATGTCGCAAATCTTCTGCCAGAAGTTCTCCCGCTCCCATGTATTCAAGCTGCTTCTGACCGTTATCCAGAAACTCTTCTGCTCTGCGCAGTGCATCCAGATGTCTGCGCCGGGCAGAGAAACCTCCCTCCATAGCTCCCTCATACCCCATACAGGCTTTCAGGTGCTCTCTGAGGGCATCCAGGCCACGTTCTCTCATTGCGCACGCCCTGATCAGGGGAACCCCTTGAACAGCTTCTATGCCGGCCTGTTCGCCTGTCAGATCAATTTTATTACGGATGACTGTTAACTTTTCTCTGGAAGGCAATCGATCAACAAACTCAGGCCATATGTCGTGAGGATCGATTGCGTCAGTAGTGGAGCCATCCACCATTAAAAGCACTCTGTCGGCGTCTTCTATTTCTCTGAAAGCCCGTTCTACACCAATCTGTTCGACTTTGTCATCAGTCTCTCGCAGACCTGCGGTATCAATAACATGCAAGGGCATACCGTCGATATTGATATGCTCTCTGAGAACATCACGAGTGGTGCCGGCAATGTCCGTTACGATAGCCGACTCCCGTCCTGATAACGCATTCAAAAGACTGGATTTACCCGCATTGGGACGTCCGGCAATCACAACGGTCATCCCCTCACGCTGAATAGCCCCCTGACCCGCCTCTGTCATAACCTGTGCAAGGTGGCTGATGATGGTTTTGAGATCGCCTGCCACTTTACCATCGGCCAGAAAATCAATCTCTTCTTCCGGAAAGTCGATGGCGGCTTCAACATAAATTCTCAGTTCAATCAGAGCTTCGACCAGCTCATTCACTTTTCTGGAGAAAACACCTTGCAAGGATCTTAGTGCCGATCTGGCTGCCTGTTCTGAAGTACTGTCAATGAGATCTGCGATGGCTTCAGCCTGTGCCAGATCCATTTTGTCATTCAAAAAGGCTCTTTCGGAAAACTCTCCGGGATTGGCCAGCCTGACCCCCAGGGCATTAATTCTCTTCAGCAACAAATCCAGAATGACCGGACCGCCATGTCCCTGGAACTCTATAACGTCCTCACCGGTGAATGAATTGGGATTAGGAAAATAAAGAGCCAAGCCCTCGTCCAGCACTTTATCCCGCTCATCATAAA
>NZ_JAHHPS010000382.1:0-6665 GCF_024606275.1 Endozoicomonas sp. SESOKO4
CGACGCTTCTGCAATGCAAAATCTGCTGAGCATCTGCTGAAAGGCTAAACCTCAGATACATCACTCTGAAAAATATGCTGCCCCCCGTCAAGTCTCTCTAAGTCACATAGTATGAACCTCAGAAGACCTCAAATTTTTTAATTCTTGAGATAAAACTACATAATTATTCTTGATGTAACAGTTTCACACTCCGAGCCCTACCATGCAGCAGCCGAAATTTTGCCGCTCCAGCCTTGCAACAGACCGTGACAGGCCGACCTCTCCCCAACAATCTTCATTGCGACGATCGCTTTTTCCGAGAATCCAGCTCAGAAAACGGAGAGCCCGCCTATCTATTGCCATGCCATCAATCAGAAATTGTTACACGCTTGATTTGTTCAAGCTGTTTCAATCCTTCGGAAACAGCACAAGCTCTATCAACCGAAGGCGACCAATGCTGCCTTCTAACTGAGAATCAGGAGAGGGAAGTAAACTGAAGCCTTCTGGGTCACGCTTATTTAGCCTGAAGTTACCAAACCCGGATTTAGGCAAGCGAGCTCCTCTTGCTTCTAATTTAAGACCCTTGATCAAATCTCCATCAGGCAAAGACAACTCACCTGAAAGGACGGCATTATAGGCGAGACCGTCCCCGTAAAAATGGTCATAGGTCAAACTGAGATGGAGAGTCGAACTCTTTATCAGGTATGCTCTATCCAGCTGGCGTTGCGGATACACGTCTTTATACGCCACTTTATCTTCTTTAGCCACAAGGTCAAGTGAGGCACTAATGTATTTAGTCACATCCTCATTATGCAGCATCCAGTCTCTGACAGGATGCCCATACGGAGTGTTGAGAAGCGCATCATGGCGATAGCGATCAATTGATGATATGGTCACCTGATAATCCACCCCCAGCTCATTCTCATTTACCCCACTGATAACCTTTCCGACTTTGACCCACTCGCTTGTCTTGACCGGCACATATAAAACTTCTCCCGTTGCGAGCTGCTCCAGTTTGACCACCCCCCAAAAGGTTGCCCCTTCCAGTTCATCAATGCCGTAGCCCGCCCCGGGGTTCTGCAATAACTCCTTATCAATGCAAAAGGATTTGAGGGAAGAATCATCGTCATCACTATCGCTACGCAGCAGAAGGCTGGCCAAATTGTAGGATGCTTCCAGGCTTTCAGTGCTAGACATCTCATAAAATCGTTCAGGATAGGGATCCCCATAAGCCTCCTGACAGTATTCAACGCCACAAACGCCTTTAGAATCCCCACAAGAAAACTCGTATCTGGAATCTGCCGAGGCCGGAGGATCGAAAAACTGAGAGGCCTCTTCCGAAGCAATCTCGTCTGAATCAATCTCGTCTGAATCAAGCTCGTCTGAATCAAGCTCGTCTGAACCAATCTCGTCTGAACCAATCTCGTCTGAACCAATCTCGTCTGAACCATACACGCCCGTAGCGACCCCCTCCTGAGCAACCCCGACCGGAGAGGCCCTGAGAGCAGGAACAGATAAGGATAAGGCCAAGCTTACACAGGAGACTATTAACAGGTTCATGACTACATTCCCCAACGACTGATTACGAACTCTTGAGGTCTACCGCTGCTGAGTGAGATTAGTCGATCTCCACCTGAATGCCAAATTAGCCACACGATAAATTCAAAGACAGGAAATGTGAAACCATAATTTTTTCACAAAAAGCACCGATTTCACCTGGTGTATACTCGCCAGAATGACTGCAGGAAAAGTCCGGCAGCACTTGCCACTGCTCTTCGTAGTTTTGTCCGTGAATTTTTTTTATTCCCCGAGGGTAACGAAAAATTGTTTCAGTCGCCTCTGGCTGATTTATGCAGTTCTTCAGATCCTCTTTACTGCGGAGTAAATCGATAGAGCTGGCCATGTTAACAATTTTTGACTGTCATCAGCGACGACCAGGCTTCAGACATTAGCGTACTTCTCAGCATGACCCAGCCAGCGAAGGATCAATGGCTCTGCGTTTTGTGGTACCTCTTTCAAGACACTCTGGGCCGCATCCCTGACCTGATCCAGCAAAATGGCATCCCGTTCAAGATCGGCTACCTTGAACTGGGCAAGCCCGGTCTGCCGGGTGCCCAGCACTTCTCCCGGTCCGCGTAATTGCAAATCTTTTTCAGCAATGACAAAACCATCGCTGGAGTCGCGCATCACTTGCAAACGCTCCCTGCTCTGCTGCGAAAGCGGGGCGTGATACATCAGAAGACAGTGGCTCGCTATGCTGCCGCGACCGACACGACCTCTTAACTGATGTAATTGAGCCAGACCCAATCGCTCCGGATTTTCAATAATCATAAGGCTGGCATTAGGTACATCCACGCCTACTTCGATGACCGTAGTGGCCACCAACAGATGCATGTGTCCGGACTTGAAAGCATCCATAACCTCAAGCTTTTCAGTCGCTTTCATTCGACCATGAACCAATCCTATGGAAAGCTCGGGCAATGCTTCTCGCAGCTGTTCAGCCGTCACCTCAGCTGCCTGGCACTGCAAAGCCTCTGACTCTTCAATCAGGGTACAGACCCAATATGCCTGACGGCCCTCCAAACAGGCTGAGCGCAGACGTTTTATTACGTGATCACGACGATCGTCGCTTATCACGACGGTATTTACCGGTGTTCTGCCCGGGGGTAATTCGTCGATAACGGAACAATCCAGATCGGCGTAGGCACTCATAGCCAGCGTTCGGGGAATAGGCGTTGCTGTCATAATCAGTTGATGAGGTTGCCCACCATTGAGCTCACCTTTTTTTCGCAACGCCATTCGCTGATGTACACCAAATCGATGCTGCTCATCGATAATGGCCAGACCCAGCTGCCTGAACTGTACGTCTTCCTGAAAAAGGGCATGAGTACCCACCACCACAGCGGCATCGCCCCGGGCAATCTCTTCCAGAATCTGCTGACGCTTTTTCCCTTTGGTTTTTCCTGACAAATAGGCAATAGAAATCCCCAGAGGTTTCAGCCATCCCTTAAAGTTCTTCTCGTGCTGCTCAGCCAGTATTTCCGTTGGTGCCATAACGGCGGCCTGATAACCATTCTCGACGGCCTGAAGTGCAGCCAGAGCAGCCACCACCGTTTTGCCCGAACCCACATCGCCCTGAACCAGTCTCAACATGGGATCAGGATTCATCATATCCTGACTGATTTCCGCCAATACTTTTTCCTGAGCGCCCGTCAGGGAAAAGGGCAGCTGCTCACGAAAGTCCCGGGTTAGCGTCTGCCTGGGTGACATTGCGTAGCTTTTTACTGTGCGAATCAGGCTACGCAGCTTCTGCATACTCAGGTTGTGAGCCAAAAGTTCTTCAAAAGCCAGTCGCATTTGTGCCGGATGGCGACCTTCAGAAAGGAGTTCAACAGAAACATCAGGGGGAGGCGAGTGCAGGAACTCCACAGCATCCACCAGCGACCCTAACTGATATTGCGATCTGACATTGTCAGGCAGCCACTCCTGAAGTACATCAGGATGGTTCAGTTTGCCCAAAGCCTGCTCACAAAGACTTCGAATTCTCTGCTGAGTGAGTCCTTCAGTAGCCGGATAGACAGGCGTCAGGGTTTCCTCAACATCCAGATTATTATCCGGTTTGATGACCCGATATTCAGGGTGATAAATCTCAAGGCCGCTGGCTCCCCTGCGGGGCTGCCCAAAACAACGAACCTCTGCTCCCGGTTTGAGGTGATTCTTCTGTGCGCTGGAAAAATGGTAAAACCTCAACCCGACAGAACCTGTGCCATCACTGATGCGGCAAAGCAGACTCTGGCGCTTGCCCATCAGGACGTCAGTAGCAACCACAGAGCCCTGAATAACATAATCCCCTTCCGGATGAATAGCGGCAATGGGCGTAATGCGGGTGCGATCCTGATATCTGAGGGGCAAATGAAAAAGCAGGTCCTGCAGATTATGAATATGGATTTTTGCCAGTTTGTCGGCAAGCGCAGCCCCAACTCCTTTCAGTGCTGTCACAGGAATCTCATGCAGGGGCTTCACCATATCACCTCAATGTACTACTGCTGTTACTTTTTATTCATTTGGCTTCCGTTACAGAGCATAGCCTGAGAGCACTGGACAATGCATCTATTGCCTTGGGTCTCGGGAAACTGGCACGCCAGGCCAAGGCAACGGTTCGACTGGGTGATGGCGAGCGAAAAGGCTTTGATGACAATACATCGGGAGCGTAGTGACTGCCAACCAGGGCCGATTCAGGCAGCACACTGATGCCCATTCCCGATGCCACCATATGGCGGATAGTTTCCAGAGAAGAGGCTTCGATGCCACCTCCTTCTTCGCCACCGGCATCGCCTTTCTGAGCCAGAAGCGGACAGGCCTCCATGACCTGATCCCTGAAGCAGTGGCCTTCCCCCAAAAGCAGTAACTCTTCGTTCACCAGTTCTGCAGGGTCTATATCTTGCTTCGACAGCCAGGGATGCCCGGCTGGCAATAAAATCCTGAAAGGGTCGTCGTAAAGAGGCAAGGTTAATACATCAGGCTCAGTAAAGGGCAGTGCGATGATGATGGCGTCCAACTCGCCCACTCTTAGTTTTTTTTCTCAAAACCGCTGTAAAGTTTTCTTCGATGTACAGGGGCATCTTAGGTGCCACCAACGCCAACTGGGGAACAAGATGTGGAAACAGATAAGGCCCGATGGTGTATATGGCACCCACTCTCAGAGGCGTGGTTAACTGATCGCGCCCGGCTTTGGCAATCTGTTTGATGCCTGACACTTCTTCCAGAACTTTCTGGGCCTGACTGGTGACCTTTTCACCCATAGGGGTCACCCGAACCGAATTCCGCGATCGTTCGAACAGGGCTACTCCAAGCTCATCTTCCAGTTTTTTCACTCCCACACTGAGCGTGGGCTGACTGACATGGCACTTGGCAGCAGCACGCCCAAAGTGCTGCTCCTGAGCAAGAGTCACAATATAGCGCAATTCTGTGAGAGTCATAACGGTAGAAGCCTGTCTGGAAACGACCAGAACACTGTAAATTTAAACAGTTTTTTTTTCAAACTATTCCTTCGGCTTCTGTCAAAAGTAGAAGATGCATCATCGGAGGCACAGAGAAATGCTGAATTTGAGTAAGGTTACTTGCATTTCCCTGAGGATAAAGGACACTCACGGTTGTCCTTTTTTTATAAAAATGACGGGGCTGCTATGAAGAAGAATGTATTGATCGCCGGTTGCGGTGATGTCGGTTGCGAATTAGCACGACAGCTTCTGGACACAGACAATTACTCTGTCTGGGGATTACGCCGGAGCATTGACCGTTTGCCCCAGGGCGTTCATCCTGTTCAGGGCGACCTGTCAAATCCAGAACAGCTGGGCAACTGGCCCAACAAAATTGACTATGTCGTTTATGCGGCTGCCTCCGATGGATCCGGTCAGGACAATTATCAAAAAGCCTATCTAAGAGGTCTTTCCAACGTCCTTTCTCGCCTTCAGGCACAGGGCCACCGGCCCGAGCGGGTGCTTTTCACTTCCAGTACCGGCAGTTATCACCAGGATGATGGTCAGTGGGTGGATGAAACTTCACCCACACATCCGGTTCGGTATTCAGGGAAGATTATGCTGGAGGCAGAAGCGATTTTAATCAACAGCCCTTTTCCTGCGACTGCGGTTCGTTTTGGCGGCATTTATGGTCCCGGAAGAAATCGAATGATCAATCGAGTCAAAGCCGGTGAAGGCTGTGAAGCTGAGCCGGTCATCTATGGCAACCGCATACACCGGGATGACTGTGCCGGTATCCTTGCTCATCTGATTCGCCGCGATGAGCAAAAGCTTCCCGTTGACTCTCTATACCTGGGTGTCGACCACGAACCCGCTCCAATGTACGAAGTGTTGCACTGGCTGGCAGCTCAACTCGGTATAGTGCTGGACGACAGCCACCCTGCACCTCAGAGAGGCAGCAAACGTTGCAGCAATCAAAAAATCATCGATGCAGGTTACACTTTCAGGTACCCAAACTACAGGGCTGGCTACTCAGAGTTGTTAAGCTCAACGTCCTATGAGTAATGACAACAGCCCTACCTGTTTGCTATTCATTTCCATTCACACGGCAAAGCTGCGCAATGCCGGGATGGATGGAGAATTCCACAATGTTCGTTAAAAAAACTACCTCAGCTCCAGAATCGCATCAATCTCAACCGGCACGCCTTTGGGCAGTTCTTTCACACCAATGGCAGCACGTGCAGGATAGGGCTGAGTGAAATACTCAGCCATTACTTCATTGACCGCATTAAAATTGCTAAGATCGGTCAGGAAAATGCCTACTTTTGCAGCATCCTGAAGTTCTCCACCTGCAGCTTCTGCAATGGCTTTCAGATTTTCAAAGCAGCGGCGTGTCTGCGCTTTGAAGCCTCCCTGCTCCAGCTCCATGGTTTCCGGGATCAGGGGAATCTGGCCGGAAACATAAACGGTCGTTCCGGCCTTAACCGCCTGAGAGTAGGTACCAATCGCCTGAGGCGCATTCTCTGTGTTTATGGTCTGTCTATTACTCATTGTGCGCTCACTTCCCAACAGAAAAGAGCCAAATAGTAAGGGACAACACGTATTTTTCAAGTCCCTTTGGAGTTATGCCGATACTGCCTAGCAGCCTGTCAGACTTAAGCGTCCGTAGCGAGGATTGCAAGAAATTGAGGATAAAAATTTCTGCTT